>CALHBL010000100.1 GCA_937930825.1 uncultured Bacteriovoracaceae bacterium | reverse complement strand
ACTTTAACGGCGCTTAAGTTTATGAAGTACTACCCGCTGCCTGAGTTAAGATATGCACCCTATAAGAATCAGGATGAACTCACCACATTACTAAGAAGTTTAGGCCTACCCAATCTTAATTGGTCCGGTGATCCCCGCGTAAATACCACCACTCAAGATCAGATCGATAGGTTTGAATACTCAACTCAAAATATTCGCCAGTCTGCCCGCACCAATGCAAAGTATGGAGTTGAGTCTTATCAATTTCACTCTGGTGGTGAGGCCCGTGATACCCGCCGTATTGAAAACTACTTAAGGGCCGGTCAAGAAGTTATGCTCAGCCTTAATCTTAATTGGCGTGATCATCCTTCAAAGGCCAAGACAAAATTATATGACTCTACAGTTACTGGTGGCGCGCATATGGTTTTGGTTGTCGGGTTTGATAAAACCCAGAGCAGGGATTACTTTCTGGTAAAGAATTCTTGGGGCGAAGGAGTCTTAAGAGTCGATTATGGAATTATTAGAAATGCTGCTTCTAGTATTGGCATCATTACTGGTGTTAGAGGTACTGGTTGGCATAATCCTTCTCACTGGATTGGTCAGTGGGAGATGAAGCATGACAACTGGAGAGGGGTACTTAAAATCCGCCGTAACTATGAAGTGAATCTAGACTCCATTAAAGGGTTTAACCGCTTAGGCGAGTATATGAGCAATAACAGCGGCAGACGCCACTGCATCTGGGGTGGAACTACTGAGGGCTCAAGAAAGTTAAAGCTCTGGATTGATTTTGACTCCGATATTGAAGAAAGAGCAAGAAGAGTAAACTTTCAAAATTCATTTGTTACAGCTACGGCCCGCAATATTTGTCCAAAGACCAAGAAAGGCCAGTACTTCGAAATCGACCTGCCCTCTAGGTCTTCAGTCAGAGGAACGGGAACAACCTGGTGGAATAGCAGACCTTTCCCTGTTTCGATTTGGAAGTAAAATTTAATTTAAAAGTATGAGTAATGAGGGGCGATGATTCGCCCCTTTTTCTTTATATTTTCTTTAGAGAGAATAGACTAAATTCTCTCTCCACTTGGCATGATTGAAGTGCAGCCGCTTATCACATGACTTTGATACTTCGGAGTCTGTGTAGGTGATGCTGCCGATGCGCTGCCAATTCTTGCCACTATTTTCCAGATCAGTATTGGCCACTAGAATATCAAAGATCAGCTCTGCGCCGTAGTTGTCGATATTGAGCTCGTCTCTAAAATCATGAGCATCCACTGTTTGATTGGCCTTTGCCTTAATCATGATCCACTTGGGGGTGATGATTTGAGTTCCTGCTGGCTCGCCTAATTCTGAAATTTGATAGAGTTGCCTCATGCCGGGATTCTTATCAGCGATGCCAAAGGTCTTGGCCAATTTCGCAGCGTAGAGAATACTTCTGAGCACTGATGAGTTCTTGGAAACTGCTGGCTCGTTGGTCATGCCCACATCTGTATAGTGGCGTGCCTTGGTTCCACCTAGGTCATCCACAGTAAAGAAATTTGCGGTCTCAAGTTTCTGGCCAGTTTCTGGGTTATTCGTAGGATAGATCTTTCCTGCCATGGCAAAGCCTCTGTACTTGCCCACAGTGGTGCCCGACATGGCCACGGAAGCGCGGCCAATGATCAGGCCGTTTGAGCCTTTCTTGAAGTAGCCTGTGTAGTCACTTTCTGTATCAATATTCCACCTTCCTTTAAGGCATATTCCATTGGGGTGGGCCAATTTTACAAAGTAACCTGACATGAGATCTGTCCTATCACTAATGGTCTGCTTGGCACGGGTCTGGACGCCATACTTAATAAGAGAGCGGTAGCTAATTTTGTAGTTGGGAAGTTTATAAGGATCAGATTCAATAGCTTTCCAAACTTCATTGAAATTCGATCCAGCATAGGGAATAGCTGCTTCACTTTGGGTGACAAGGCCAATTAAGAGTCCTAGGGGTAAGAGTATCTTCTTCATCTATATCTCCAATTTAAAAAATTCTTAAACTAGATATAGATCAGGGGTTAGAGAGAGTTTTGATCTTTTGTGCGCAATAGGGGAAATTCTATTAATTTCAAGCTATTGGAATATGAAAATAGGAGTGGGAGTCTTGTTTCTCAATATGATAATCGGGATCAAAGGTCTGAAAATCATCACCATAGGCCCTTTCATATTCTGATTGGGGCAGCCAAGTGCCATAGATATAATTGAGGGCGTAGGAGCTCTTATCGCCCAGACCCTTGTTGGTAAAGACAGCGTACTTCTGCTCTGGAAGCTCTAAAATATGATGATCTTCATAGGGGTAAGCTCCAACTTCTGAAACTTGAACGCCAGCAAAGTAAATCTGATCTTCACTCTGATAGGTGTAATCATACTTGGCCAAACCAATATTAGAGTGAGGAAGAGCATTTTCTATTTGGTGAGAAGTTTCCCAGAATTTCTGCCACACGGGAACTAAAGTTTTGGCAAAATCTTGATAGTTAGAATAGATATCCCTCATTGGTCTCTCTATTCCTATGGCCGTACAAGCAGGCCTGACAATAATTTCTGGAGTGAGTTTAATGCCGCCATTAAGGTGATTGAGAAGTTCTTGGGTAATGAGGGGTTTTTCTTTGAGGTTAAGAATGATTAGCTTCTTTCTCACTTGATGAGGAGTATGACCAAAGTAATTCTTAAAGGAGCGAGAAAAGGCTTCTTGAGAATTAAATTGAAACTCAAAGGCAATATCAATTATTTTCTGGTCCGTTTCCCGCAGTCTCTTGGCCGCAAGAGTGAGCCGGCGGTTGCGCTGATAGAAGCCAATGGATTCTCCAAGCATACTGGAGAAAACTCTTTGAAACTCCCATCTTGAGAGGCCGGACTTCTCAGCGACTTCAGTCACAGAGAGTTTTTCGGTTAAATGGGATTCGATATTTTCAATTGCTCTTTGAATATACTGGATCTTAGAATTCTTCATGGGGTTATACTCACATGATTTAGAATTTTAATGAGTTTCTACTGGCAAGGAATTTTAAAGTCGATATGAATATGCTCATCATGGCGCACCCATGATCTCTTCTTACTAAATTGAATATTCTTCTTAAGATAATTTCCGTAGGAAGTTCTATAGAGATAGGGAGTCATTTTAGGATCAAAGATCACACGACGGATTTCATGCCCATGATTGAGAGTTTCTAAATGAATCTCTGTAATAAGAGCGGCCAGAGACTCGAAGTCAATGCGGTAGTCTTTATAGATGCCATCAGTTGAGAACTCGATTGCATAGCCTAATTTATTGGAAAGGTTAGTAGGGAGGTGAACGGACTTTCCATTTCTGGTAACCGGAACCATATGATCGACCGAGAGGCCATTTTGGTGGGTCTTGTGCGGTTTGAATTGACCACCATTCTTATGTCCTGTTTCGGCATACTTGAATACTTTACTAGGGGTTTTTCGATGAAGGCCCTTATAAGCTTGCAGCATAATACTTTTAACTTCCGAGTGAACATAAGTTCTGCCTAAGTTGCTAGCAAGGAATGAGTAAGAGACAAAGTTTGGGCCACTCTCTGGTAGGGCCACACCTCTTTTTAAGCTGCCGCTTTGAGTGGAACCAAAGCATTCACTTTGCAGCTCACTTGCGCTTGAGGAAGTATTAAGAATGATAAAGAGAGTAAGAATTAAGTATTTCATAGGGGGTAACCTAGCAAACTTTGGTGATTTTGATAAGTGGAATTTGTGTATTGGGAATATTCTACTTTGGGGGCATAAATACAGAACAGCATAACAGACTGTTACAGTCTGTTAATGGGGAGGTTTTCTCTTCTTTATGCTAGTATTATTAAGACTCAATTCCCCCTCGATTAACCAGCTATGAATGAGAAGGATCAAGAAAATTTAAGAAAGAATGTTCTCAAAGTTTACATCTTTGCTTTCTTTTGGATGTTCTTAATTCTTATCCCTGTTATCGTTCCTTACTTCTTAAGGCTTGGCCTGACCATGGCCCAGGTCTTTCAGCTCCAAGCGGCCTTTGGTTTAGTCGTTGCTATTTTTGAAGTCCCTTCAGGTTACTTATGTGACTTATGGGGTAGAAAGAAAACCCTTGTTATAGGAGCTTTCTTTTCAGGGCTAGGATTTACGTGGCTTAATTTTGCTAAGAATTTTGAAGAGCTCTTAATTTTCGAACTTTTGATAGGCCTGGGTTTAAGCCTTATGTCAGGGACTGATTTTTCCATTCTCTACGATAGCCTGAGCCTTCTTAAGGCCGACCGAAGTGAGAGGAGTAAGGCCATTTCCCAATATCAGTTCTCTAAAGGTATTGCCGAGGCAATAGCTTCTGTTATCGGCGGTATGATTGCGACCATTTCTTTTCAAAACGCTCTCTATGCTCAAGTCCTATGTGGCTGGTTCCCCTTCTTTGTTGCTCTTTCTATGGATGAGCCTAAGCGTGAGATGATGAAAGATGGCCATAAAGACAATTTGAAGAAGATTATCAAGCACCTCTTCTTTGAAGATAAGCTAACGCTGCTGATCTTTATCAATTTAGTGATTTGGGGGCTTTCAACTTTCTGCGCTGTTTGGATTTTTCAAAAGTACTGGCAAGAAAACTCTATTAGTCTTGCTTACTTTGGATTTCTTTGGGGAGGTTATAATTTAGTGGTCGCGCTTGTCAGCCGAAAAGTTCATCAGTGGGAGAAACTTGTAGGAGCAATTTCACTTCTTATCGCAGTAGGGATTCTGCCCCTTGTCGGTTATCTTGGCATGGCCGCACTCTCTGGTTGGTTGGGGGTTATTGCAGGCCTCTCTTTTCAAGTTGGTAGAGGGATACACCAAGTGATCTTAAAAGATGCCTTAAATTGGCGTGTTCCTTCTGAGTTTAGGGCCACGGCGAATTCACTTACCAGTCTATTCTTTCGCTTAGGCTTCTTTATTATAGGTCCGGGAGTAGGCTTTATCATTGACCGCCATGGTCTGAGTAAAGCTCTTTATACTCTTGCGGGTGGTTTCGGCCTTCTGTTTCTCCTTGTTCTGATTCCTTTAATTAGAGAATTAAAGAAGAGTGACCTTGAAACTATTCCGGCTTCTTAGAGTATTCTTTTATAGATAATCCCAATCACTTGAGGATAGAATAAGTAATGATCTCTTTTTTTCAAATGATATTGCTTCTACTGATTCTTTCCTGCGCCAGAGTAGAACCTGAGTTAAGGGATCAGGCCATGAGGCCTTCGCAAATAGCTGCGAAGCTTGACCTTCTTACGATAGAAGATAGCTTTAAAGAATCTCTTCACACCTCCCTTAAGGCCCTAAAGAGAAGGCCTAATAAGATACTCTTCTTTGGTGAGTGTAGGGTGAGTTCTCTAGATTATGCTCGAACAATAGAGCATGCTCTTAAAAGCTTTGAAGGACCTGAACTTAATCAGTCACTGAGCGAATATTTCCAGTGGTATGCTATTTATGGCAAAGAAGAGTGGGGTAAAGTATTACTGACTTCTTATTATTCCCCTGAAATAGATGGCCGCTTAGAAAAGGAAGGAGATTATACTTATCCTCTTTTTACAGTTCCAAAGGATCTTGTTGAAGTTGAGATGAAGAAATTTTCTCAAGGACAATTAATTAGCTCTCAGGTTGCTCGCTCTGTGGTTTCAGGCAGACTTATCAAAGGGCCTGGAAGAGTTGAGCGAGTCGTTCCTTACTATTCAAGATCGGAAATTGACACTAACTTTGATCTCTTAAGCGGTAAGGCCAAAATTCACGCTTATGTAAAACCAGTTGAGGCCTTCTTCCTGCATATACAAGGCTCTGGCACAATTCGTTTGAAGAGTGGAAAACGCATCTCCCTTGGCTATGCTGCTCAAAATGGGCATCGGTATTTCAGCATTGGAAAGTTGCTCTATGACAGAATACCTAAAGAGGAGATGACCAAAGCAAAAATTGAAGAGCACTTAGGAAAGTTAAGTGATGAAGAGCTCTTTGAGTTTCTTGGTACGAATCCAAGTTACGTCTTCTTTGAAGAGTTAGAGTCGGGCCTAGGCAGAACGACTTACGGGCCGCAGGTTATAGAACGTGGAACCATAGCTGTAGACCCGAGCCTCATCTCTTTGGGCTCATTGGCCTATTTAGAATATGATTCTCCAACCTTTATTAATGAACAAGATAAGACCCCAGTGGGCTTTAATCGTGAAGCGAGATTGGTTTGGGCCCATGATGCCGGTGGGGCCATAAAAGGAGCGGGGAGAGCTGACTTATACTGGGGTAGGGGAAGTCGTGCTGGTGAGGCCGCAGGGGTCATTAATCAAAGGGCGAAGCTTTGGATCCTAGGACCTAAGGTTTGTCATAGTGGCAATTAAGAGCACCCGAAGTAACCTTTACGATCTCTCCATTAACTTGGGTATAATTAACTTCTACTCCATCAATACCTAAGCGGGTATCTCTTTCATCGTAAATTATCTCACCACCACTTAAGTATTTCTTTATGGTTTCTGTACTTGGGTTTCTTTGATCTTCCTTAGGAATCTCTTGGATTTGAGCAAATCCATCCGCATCTTCTTTATAGAAGATTAATTTTTTATAACTATTTTCGGGAGTGTCCTTTGTGAAAACTCTAAGTCTAAAAATTTCTCCCCCTCTTTTATAGTGTAAATTCTTAGCGAGCTGTTCGGTGACAGGTTTAGCTCCGCTTGATAGTGCGCCGCGAAGTTTGCTCTTAGAGTTCTTACAAATAAGCTCAAGCTCTTTAATAACAGCTTCTACCTTTTTAGGCTCAGAGCTGTTGGGCAGAGGGGAGAGTTTCTCCGTCTTTGCTGATGTTGCTACTGATAGGGTACTTTGCTCTGATTTTGTAGGATTGACTTGAGTCACCCCATTTCCTTTTTGAGTGAAGAAGACAAAAGTCAAAGCTAAAAGAATGAAGCTTGAAAAAAGTACCATTTTATTTTTATCACTCAAGCCATGCCCCTTTATTTACGAATATCTACTTTTATATAATGTCTTATTTGACATACTTTGTTAGGCGTCATACCTAGTCTAGTATTATTATTACATTTTACTTAGGCAGGAATTATGAAAATGACAACTTCTTTTATCTTCTTTGTCACTTTGATAATTGGAACTTCCGTTCAAGCTAAGGTTTGGCATGCAACAAACACTTGGTCACTTGATTGGGAGAGAAGATTTTCTCAGTGGGTCCGTACTTCAAGAGTACATGAGAACCTTTTTACAGATTACAATAGTCCTTACTATGGTGTTAAGGCAGACTGCGCAGACACAGCATACGGAATTCGAGCTATCTTTAGTATGGAAAACTCTCTTCCTTTTAGAGTAAAGAATCCTTCAGGTTCTCGTTCTGGCTATGGAACTTTAAATAATGATACTAACCGTTTTGATTATGCCGGGCCTGAGAATAAGAGACTTGTTGCTTTTATCAATTACCTTGGTGGAGCAGTTGGAACTGAGCACTTAAATTATCATGATACTCTTCCTGTTGGAATTAGTAGTGTTCTTCCTGGGATGCTCTTCACCTATAAAATAAAGAGAGATACTGGTCTATTTATCCGTCACGCTTACAATATTAAGGATATAACTCCTACAGGCTACTTTGATGTTATTTTCGCGACACAAGTTACAGCTAATGAAGGGCTTCCTTTAAGCTTATTTAGAGGGATTACTTTTTCTAATGCTCCTCATTCAGTTTGGGGTTTCAAGAGATTTAAGTGGCCAGCTTATATTAACTCATCGCCATCTCAATATCCTGCTGGATATGGTTACTCTCAAGAGCAATTTCAAATGTCTCAAAACCTAGGGCCTAGAGGCTTCTTTGATAAGGTTAAGAAAACGCTTCAATCAGTTGAAGAAACTCCAGAGGAACTTCTTTGGGCCAAGCTAACAACTCTTTGTAATGCTGCTATTGAACGTATTACTTATGTAGATCAAGGGGTTAATCACCACAGAAGAACAAGAAGATGCATGAATTATGCTGATTACGATGCTTATTCAACTCCTTCTAGAGATAAGTCCCTTAAAGCAGACTTTGAAAGCCTCTTCTATGAAATGGGTCAAATTGAAAGACAAGGACTTGTTGGTCAAGTTGATTATGGCATTTGGGATATTCTAACTGATATTCGCAGTGGGTCTGCTCAAAGAACATATGAGTCTGATCTTACTAATATGTGTCCTATCGAATATAGACCTGGAGTTGCTATTCATCTTGCAGAGCTTAACCGTAGAATGAAGAGTGGGCTTTTGAGTTCACATCCAAATGATGAAGTTGGCCAAAGATGGGGTGAAACCACTCGTGGTAGAACTAATTGTAAAGTTTGGTACTAAATAATACTTCGCTTAAGCCGTTAACCACGGCTTGAGCTTTTTTTAACTCAAAAGACCGAGTCCATTGCTCCCGGAAATTGGAAAAATAAGCCCCATAGTTTAAGAGTACGTATCGAACTATAATAGTTAGATGTTCAAAAAAATCCTCATAATTATTTTAAGTTTCACCATAACTTCTCTTGCTTACAGCAAAGGCTTTAAAGACATCTATAAAGGGATGGCAAAGAAGCAAGAAGAGAAGAATAAAGTGAGGTGGACCCTCTTTGGATGGCTTGGAACAAAGAAGAAAATGGCCCTCATGGATCAGTGGCTGGCCTCCAATAGTTCATCATCATCTCTATTTGAAATGTCCCTAGAAGCACACAAAGGGGATTTGGACTTTACAAATGGAACTCCAATAAACGAAAAATCTTTTGAAAGGTATAGCGGCTCTTTGTATATGAGGTTTTTTGGTCTCAGTTATAATAAAGAAAGAGTGGGACCGGATCTCTCTTCAAGCAGCCTTCAGGCCAATTTACTACTCCTTGGTTCAAGCAATCAATCAACTAATATTCAAGCTTTCTTTGGTCTTAGGAAATTGACTTATCTAACTGAAGAATTCTCACCAAAGTATTGGGGAGCAAAGAGTAACCTCTATATCTTGCCCTTCTTGGGGGGCTTCTATGATTACAGAAAGTATCTCTCATCAAGCGAAGGAGCATTTTCTTTAAGTGGAGGGGACAGGCATGAGTTTGGTGCTTTTGTAGAAGTATGGTTATTAAGAATTAAGGGAACATTTATTAGAGAGAGACTTGATTTCTCTGGGCCCAGTATTGCAGGAAGGCCAAATTGGAAGGGAGCATTTCTTGGAGCTGAACTCTTCTTCTGATATTTCTACTTTTTGGAAAATTAAAAAATGCCAATAATCTATGGCAGGACTCTAAGAGCATTTAAATCTTAAGACACTGTAAAGACTCAATTTAGACTATTTAAGTAAAGAATTATCCTCATGTAGCCGATAGTTAAACTAATAATTATCAGCCAAAAGAGGACAGATTGTTAGAAGCATTTCATATCTTAATTCATTTGAAAAGAAGCATGAGTAAAATAGTTTTCATTCTCTTGCTCTGTCTTGTGAGTACACATGAACGTCCCGTCTATGCCAAAGATTCAGATAGAGTTGAGATGATTAAGAAGCTTAAGGATAGTCATACAGACCATATAAGAAAAGCTAAGAGGCTGAGAGAGCGGGCCATAAGTCTTCAGAACTCCAAAAAAAAGAACAAGAAAGAGACAGACCAAGAGATTAGAAAGCTAATTGATCAAGCCAATACTATAACCGGTTATGCTCATGAAATTTATCAGCGCTATGGGGCCCTGCTTAAGTTAGAGAAGAGGAACCCTTCCTCTGCTGTGCAACCTTCTAAGAAAAGTACTGCTAAGAGAAAAGCTATACCCATTGTGCCTTCAGTTTTTGTAGGGTCAAAGGTGGCACCTAAGCCGGCCACACCTAAGTCGGCCACGGTTCTGCCAATTAAGCCTTCAGTATTTGTAAGGTCAACTATTGCACACACCATACCTCATCCGGCAACTGCAAGTATTGTCAGTACGGAGCCTGAGAAGACCCCTGAAATACTATTTGATGCCCTTCACACCTTCGATGTCATTCCAAGCGAAGGCAGTAAGGAACAAGTTCGAATTAGGGTGAGAGGTAGAGATACAAAAATTAAAATTATTGGTGAGAAGAAAGGAATGTATGAAGTAAATATCTTTAAAAATGGTGAGAAGATGCCTGGAAGCTTCTTCATTGCTAAAGTATGGGCCCACAGAGCTTGGAATATGGAAGCAGTTGCCAATGTAGATGATATTAATAGGCTTCTTGTAGAAGCCGGTAGGGCTTTAGGAATTGAATGTATAGATCCTCGTGCGCCAGCAGCTGAAGACTTACCGGATAGAAGAAGTGGACGGAATGATTTGAAGCCAGTGGTCTCAACGTCGTCCCGTGACTTTAAGAAAGGTTGTGAAGTATTGTCAGGGGGGAAAGTCGAAATGAAGGATAGGGCCGACCTCAGCAAGTGTATTCACTCAATAAAAGAGACTCTTATTCTGGGGGCTAGGGCTTCTGATGGTTCGATTGATAGGAAACGTTACCTCTGTAATATGTATAAGAAGCTTAGGCCAGAGGAGCAGCATTTTGCTGGGTTGGTTTTAACGGCAGCAGGAGAAGGTGGAATAATTCATGCTTCTGGTGAACCAAAACACCGGGAAGTATTATTTATAATGAAGAATGTGGATAATCGTGTGAGGCAGGCCCAAAAGGATTTAAATCGTAATGAGTTAAATGCATTGGATGTAGCGGTAACGAGACTCCAGTATTCTATGTATAATAATAGTATTTTTCCACATTTTAGGCCCTTATTCGAGCCAGCATCTGCTTTCAAGAAAAATTATGGCCAGCAAATGAAGCTCGATATGTCTATTTACAATCAGAGAATTGATCTTGGGGTTTCTGCATTCATGTCACTTTATAATGAGAGTGAGCATTTAAAATCTTCTAGTAATGTAGATCACATTGGTAATTACTATAACCCTAACGGCATGAGTTTTATAAGCTCCTTACCTCAGGAAGAACGTGCTGATATGAGAAAAAGGGTTCTGAGATTAAAAAAAGAAGGAAAGATTCCAGCGAATCATCCTGATAATAGGGTTGCACCGGCCTGGGGTAACTTTGAGGGGATTTCCCTCGTTGAGGATTTATCATTTAAAGGTAAAGAAGTTCAAAAGAATGCGCATTTTATGCATACTTTCTACACTACTGATAATGGTAGGGTACAATATCAAAAAAGGAAGTCTGGAAATGACATGCCACCACTTTGGAGAGCTAAATGTTCAGTAAAGTAGTTATTCTATTTATTGTCCTCTTTACTCAGAATATATTTGCCAAGACTTGGGAAATATCTATCGATAAAGATAAGGAAATGGTTTCATATGAGAAAGGTTCATTGAAGTTCTCTTATAGTAAGACCAATGTTAATCCAAAGGTTAGAGAGGTGATTGATGTAGGTGGATTTCAGGTGGTCATCTTTTTGGCAGAGAGTGCTGGAACCTTTGTCATGCTCAAGATATGGAATGGTGCTGTATTTGATAAGGATAATAAGTTAGTGGGTATTTATCCCCGTGAGTATGAAGCCATTAGTGGTTCTGATCGCTTTAAGCCAAGCCAGCCTTCTTGGGAGATTCAAGATAAGAAGTTGATTATTATTGAGCCAGAATATGATGAGAGGTTTGAGCTCGATTTACCTTAACCACTTAGTTTTCTAGACCAATTCAATTTAAATTTGTAGCATAGAGGCAAACTGGAAAGGAGTGTTTCTATGACCACAAAGCTTGGAATAGCTGGTGGAGGGCAACTGGCGAGAATGATGCTCTCGACTTGTATCGATTGGGATTGCCAACTAACAATTCTAGATAAGAGAGGGAGTGTTTCAGAAGCATTCTGTCAGAACTTCGTTACTGGAGATTATAGAAATAAAAGTGAAGTCTTCGAAGCTTTGAAAGATTGTGAAGTGGTTACGCTAGACTTAGAGTCGGTTAACTTAGAAGGTCTTATTCAATTAGAAGAAAGTGGTGTGCGTGTTGCTCCTAGTTCCTCAGTTCTCTCTATTATTCAAAATAAAATTAAGCAAAAGAATTTCTTCAAGGATAAAGGCATTGCGACCTCGGCCTTTAAAGTCATTCCAACTCTGGAAGAAAGTACGCCGAAGGGATTTTTAAAAATTCCAGAAGGGGGCTATGATGGAAAAGGCGTCTGTTCATGGGATGGGGATCTTGCAAAGTTAGATAAGACCTTTCATAAAGATATTCTATGGGAAGAAGCAATTGAAATAGAAAAAGAAATTTCTGTTATTGGAGTGAGAGGAATTACTGGTGAAGTGCTTCTCTATCATCCCACTGAAATGGCCTTTGATCCTCAGCTTAACCTTATTTCTCATACGATTTTTCCTTCTACTCTGACACTTGAGCAAACAACTAAGGCCCAAGACTTGGCGATGGAAGTGATGAGTGAGCTTAAACCTGTTGGCATCTTGGCCATTGAAATGTTTCTCACAAAGAAGGGAGACCTCTTAGTGAATGAGCTCGCGCCGAGGCCTCACAACTCAGGCCATCATACTATTGAGTCTTGTAAGACCTCTCAATTTGAAAATCATGTGCGGGCCGTTCTCGGTTATCCCCTTGGTTCAACCAAGGGTCTCTCTAATGCTGTAACCTTCAATATTATTGGCTCCGGTGAGGGAGCGAGTGAGTGGTTAGGCCTTGAAGAAGTAATGGCCATGGAGGATGTCTATCTCCATAATTATGGAAAGAAGAATTGTAAAGAAGGTAGAAAGATGGGGCATATTACAATCACTGGCCCCTCTCATGAGATCGTTCTAGCTAAGTTAGAAAAGATTAGATCATTAGTAAGGGTTAAAGGAGCGAAGGATGAGTAAGGAAATTGCCGTAATTATGGGCTCTTCAAGTGACCTTAAGGTAATGCAAGGAGCTTTGGATATCTTAAATGAGTTTGACCAAGCAGTTCATGTGGAAGTTGTTAGCGCTCACCGCACACCCTTTGCGATGCTAGATTTTGCCCGCGATGCAAGTGCCAATGGCCATAAGGTAATCATTGCTGCTGCTGGTGGAGCTGCTCACTTGCCGGGGATGGTTGCTTCGGCGACAGATCTTCCCGTGATCGGTGTGCCGATTAATTCAAGTAACTCTATAGACGGTTGGGATTCACTCTTATCAATTGCTCAAATGCCCAAAGGCGTTCCTGTCGCAACTATGGCCATTGATGGGGCCGAAAATTCTGCACTGATGGCCTTGAAAATTTTAGGGATTAGTAATAAAGAGCTAGCCCTCAAGCTTAGTGAACACAGAAAATCTTTAAAAGAAAAAGTGAAGAAGATGAATGACGATTTAAAGTGAAGCCTGTGAAATGAGCTTAAGTTCTGTGCTTAATCACTAGTGCAGTAACGCTCGCGGGTAAGTTCTTTAAACTCTATAACTCGCTTAGACCTGAAAATGACTCTAAAGGATCCCTTTGCAAAGCACTCATTAAAGTGGTTTGCATCATAGTGACAATTCGCAGAGGTGACCCTTGCCCAATAAGCGTGATCTAAGAAGCTGCTGAGCCAAACTTGAAGGCCGTAGCCTGGAGAGTTGTAATCAGAAAATTGATTAAATGAAGCGCTGAAGAAAGTATTCTTTTCTTTTTGATCATCACACTCGACCCAAGGATCAGAGGGGATATTATCTGAAAGTGTAATTTTAGAAACTTCGTCCAAGTATTGGAAGAATATAGTCTCCGCGGGAGTAACGGGAATAGGTCCCCATTCTTTTTTTGCGAAAGCCTGTCCAGAGAAGACCACGAGTATAAGAAGTAGTTTAATACGTATGAGCATAGGTCGCTAATCTAACTTATGATGAGGGGGAAAGCAAACTCGCAATATATTGTAATTACTAATCAATTAAGGAAAAGATAATACTTGACTTGTTTTGGCGCATCGCTTCGAGAGCTGTTTCTTAAGGGAGTTAAGAGGGCTGAAACAAGAGAGGATCCATTGGGCCTTAACTGACTTACGCGCTGATTGTTGGAGAAGAGACACTTTGCTTCTAGGTCCAACGAGTTTTCTTAAACGAAGCTCATCTCCTCTTTGTTGAACAGCTCCATTAAAAGGTCCTTCCTTGTTTATTAAATTTTCCCAGCGGTCAATCGCTTCATCAGAGGCAAGTTCTGAAACCTCGTGTGCCTTTATTAAAAGAAAGCCTTCTTCTGGGGTTTTTCTCGAAATTACTTCTAGTCCATGAATGGTCATGGCCATCTTTTGAGAGGGATCATAGCTGATTAAGACATTGATTGGCCCTTGGCCGGGCGAAGACCAGTTAAGGTTTTTTAAGTTCCAATACTTTGTGGAGATAGAGATACTATTCTTAGATTTTGCAAGAGAGAAGTCTTTTAAGAACCGTGGAATCAACTCTTTTGGTAGCTTAAGAAACTCAAGCCACTCTTCTACTGAGCCTTTATAAGATAGATTTATTTCAAGAATATTTTCTTTCACAAAGTGCATATAGCCTTGAAGCTTTTGAGATGCATAGTTGTGATCTAGGAAACAAATAATACCTTCAGGTGTAGGGGTGCAGTGAAGAGAGAATATTGTATTGTTGTACTGAGTAAGCCAGTGGCTAGTCATCCAGCTTCTCCCAAGGCGGTCCTTCCACATCTCTTCTTCGTCTGGCGCTCCATAATCCTCGATTGGTATTCTTTGAGAGGCCATACGGCGATGGGCACCGGATGCTTTGAGTATTCTATTGAGTAGTAAGCGGGGGCTTTTGAAGAGAGTTAAAAGTTTAGCCCCTTTTTCTTTTTTAAAGAGAATATAGTGCTCAAAGACTTCTCCTTTACTGTGATAGAGAATATTTTCTTTTGAGACGGATATCTTCTTTAGTTTAATAGGGTCGAGGTACCAATTATGAAGGGCCGTATCTTTCTCTAGAATAGATAAATTAGGATATAGGCTTTGATTGAGTAAGGAATCGCGGTAGCGAGGATTGTAAGGAAAGAGTAATTTTTCATTCTTCTTTTTAAACTCTCGAATGAGTTCTCCATAGAATTGATGCTTCTTGTTGGCCGAAGCCTTTCTTAATTCCTTAAAAGTAGCGGGAAGGGGGCTTTGAAATTGCCAGTCCTTTGTTAGTATTTGCATTCCATCTTGAACTTTTAATTTCCTTTCAAAGAAATTTGCACTTTTTAAAGATGCCGAACTGATCTCACTAACTGGAAGCGCATAATTGAGGTTCTCAGAATTATTCTTCATGACTATGACGCCAACAACTTCTCCTTTGTAATTAACGAGAGGGCCACCGCTATTTCCTGGAGAAGCGGGAGAGCTGAAGCGAATATAATTCCATTTGCCTTCTACTGGCTCAGGAGTAAAAGTAGAGACCTGTCCACCGCGAGTTGATATTCCTTCACCTTGAGCATTTCCTACAGCATAGACCATATCACCAATTTCAACTTCTTTATTTAACTGAAGACTCGTAACTTTGTTAGGGTAGCTTTTGAGGTCAAATTCAATAAGGTCACGGTAGGTAGAGTAGCGATAAATCGTTTTTAAAGCATGAACTTCCCCTGTTGCTGTACGAATAAAGTATTCACCATGGGTACTAAATTCCTCTACTGGAAAGACATGGGCAGCTGAAATAAGTTTAGTATCATTAATGAAGAAGGCGGTTCCTATGGCATGGTACTTATCATTTCTTTCTTTAAAGTCCAATTGATCAAAGGGTAGAGGTCTTTGATAGACGATATCCTTATCCTCCTGTTTAGGAATAACAACTTCAACTATTGCTGGGTAGATACTCTTGATAACCTTCTTCTTGAGGTGAATACTCTCTTCTTGTTGGCAAGAAGTGATCAGTAATATAAAGAATAGGTTAAGAATTTTTTTCATATAAGGTTACCGTTCTCTTCGTATTTCCCTTACTTAGTTCAAGCAGGTGTCGTTGCATTTCTTGGTAGATAATACTCCATGATAGCGTCTTTACCACGGCCTTATCTTGACTTTTTAGCTCATTTAAAAACTCTACCCAAGCTATGATAAGCTCTGCG
>CALHBL010000099.1 GCA_937930825.1 uncultured Bacteriovoracaceae bacterium | reverse complement strand
CCGAGTTGACCATAAAATGAGTAACCCCAGCAGCGCACATTTCCAGTGGATAAGAGAACGCAGGTATGGGTATCACCAGTGACAACTTGGGTTGCAGTAAGACCAGCACCAAAGTTAACATCTCCTGCATCACTTGGGGTTTCATTATCCCCGATATCATCTCCCGTTCCATTTCCTAGACGGCCCACGTTTCCAGTACCCCAGCAACGAACACTTCCCGTGGATAATAGGGCGCATGTATGATTGGTGTGAGATGAAATCTGAGTTACGACTCCACCTATAGTCACATCCCCAACAGAACTCGGGTCTTCAGTATCACCAATATCTTCTGACACAGCATTTCCGTAACCTAATCTTCCATTGCCATAGTCACCCCAACAGCGAACAGCTCCAGAGGGACTTAGAGCACAAGAGTGCCAACTACCAAGAGCTAACCGGTTATCATTATTCACAGTACTTGAGCTATCAGAGTCAGCACTCGCCGCCGCTGCAACAGGTGGATCATCAGTTCCACATGATACAATAGTAGAAAGTAGAAATAATAAGTAAATTGCCTTCATATTAGTCCCTTATGTATTTGCTTCACTATTCTTATCGGACCAAATAGTAAAGTATTAACCCCAGATGTAATGAAATCATAAATAAAAAAGCTCTTTGCTTTTACTGGGCAGGATTAATCATCATGTTCAGTATTGTTATTTTTCTTCATCACTCATATTGATTATGAAGTGAAAACTATTAGGTGGGTTATTTTCTGGTTAGATAGAATAAAGTCAGAAGCTTACATTTTCTTGCAGAAATAGAGATTTGGTCATTAACCATAAATCTGCCCATATTTTGTGGCCTTCCTTTCTCACATAAGACTTTCTGCTCTAATCCCCCAACAGTAATTTCTATAGGTCATAAGCCCAGATGGTACAGTTTTTTATATGGACAGCTCTTTTAATCATCATACATCTTCTCCATCGCCTGATTGGCTTTCTTTAAATTCTTAATGGCCTCTTGCATTTCTTTTAGGGCGGGATTTCCCTCTATTATTTTCTTTATATTCTTCTCATCTAACTCTTTTATTTCTTCGCCCGCAGCGCTCTTTTCAATGACCTTTTTAATTGATGCTGTTTCTATTGCTCCAGCCCCACTTGTAAGATCTAATCCAGAGCTCGAACAGGCTTCAATAGCACCACTAGCATTGACACTGACAAAGACTTCAGCGGTCTTTCTAATGGTTTTAGCTCCCATACTTTTCTTATTCTTCTCTAAAGAAATTGTTAGGCCAAGAATACCTCTGGTCTTAGCAACATCATCAAAGAAGAAATTCTTTTGCTCAATGCTCTTTAATAGAATTTGCCTATCTCCATAGAGCTCTCCAACCTCAAGGATAACTTTACCATTTGGTGCAATGACTTTATCAAGAGTGATTTTCTTAGCACCATTGACGAGCTGCCCTTTGAGACTCTCTTGGCAGTAACCGGGTGAGGCCATGAGCGAGTTGAACTTCTTCATAAAACTTACCACTTCCGCTCTTGCTCCAATATCATTTTGCGTCTTCAATTGATTCTCTTGCATCCGCATCATGACTAGGCCGAGCATACTCATGAGCCCCGCTGCAATAACAACTTGTATTAGAGATATACCTTGCTCATTTATTAGCTTCTTCACTCAAGTCCTTATGTTCGTTTATCTCTTATAAAAGTTTTTCATAAAAGTGCCTTCTTTCTTAGGCGGCCCTAAAATAATGACAAATCTACCACCGCCTTTCAAGTGGTCGAATTTACTTAAATTACCTATAAACCGCGCTTTAACATCAAGTAATTAAGCTAAACTGACGATGAGTAAAGAAGTGAGCCTTAGTTTGAAAATGAGAATAACTATGATGAAGAAGGTAAGAATTGGAAATTTAGAAATAAGGAATACAAGAACATGGATTCTTGCCCTCCTTATTGCTCTACTTGGAGTAAAGCCAAACTATGCTAATCCTCCAGTCAAAGGTAAAGCTGATAGCTCTCCGAAAGCAACTGCATCGGTAAAAGAAGTGCCCGTTTATCAGTGTGAAGCAGATGTTGAAGCTTTCAAAAAGATGCAGGAGAATATTTACAATATGAAAGACCCTAAGGGTGATAAGAATTTAGCAGAGCTCTTAATAGAGCAAGATGAACTCAAGGCGCGGGAAGCTCTAGTCAATGGTCTTCTTAATGTTCGGGCCCAGTATGATAATTACCTAGGTGAAAGTGCAAAGATGGGCCAGAAAGGTCAAACAAAGAATGCCCTTAGTACCTTAAGAGGTATAAAGAATTTTATCGATACGAATTCCCCGGCCGTTAGCCGCTATCAACTCTTTAATGAAGCCTTCTCTCAATTCGATCCTAAGAAATTTAAGGGTAAGTCAAAGCCAGAAGTTTTTAATTATGTTAAGAATAGTATGCAGAAATCCTGTAATGATACAAGTAAGAGCACTATCTTAAGTTACTGTCAAAGCGCGAAGGATAAGCCAAATTTTTGGGCAGATATGTCGCCCGACATCGCTGCACCTTCTCAGTCAGAATCAACTCAAGATGCTATTTATAAATTCATCGAGCTCACAGCTGTTACTGCAAAGAAATATACCTTAGAAAGAAAATGGGTTCATAACCTCTCCAGTCTCTTTGTAGATAATGCGGCTATTAAGGGGGACATTCTTGCCGATAAGAACTTATCCACAATGGTCTCAGGAATGATAGGAGACACTATCAAAGAATGTAGGAAGCAAGTTCTTATTTCTAATAATAAGAAAGTTGATTGCCTTGGAGATTCAAAGTTTATGCAGAATCACCGTAATATGGCCGAGGTAGCAGGAAAGTTAAATCTTTGGCATCCTGGTAGTCCGAAGAAGTTTAATAGTATGCAAGAGATCGTTGATACCTACCTTGAAAATGCGCAGAAGGTAACGACCACCCACCATGAAAATGTTGGGGGAACAATTTCAAAACTGGCGTATATGGCCAAGCAAAGAGAGCAAATCGCAAAACAAATGAAGGACGCCAATAGTGAACTGCAAGCAGACCTAGAGGCGCAAAGAAAGCACCTTAAGGATCAGGCCACCCTCAAAGTAGCGGCCATAGGCAATGACCTTAAATATATTCAAGACTCCAAGAAAGTCTTTGCTCGTCACATGGGTAAGAAATCCACAGATACACGTAATTCTGCTCAACAGGCCAATGCTCTTTTAAAAGAACTCATGGGAAGTAATGCTCCTGATAACCTCTTTGAAGTCTCAAATGGTAAGCTTTCTATTAGTGATGCTAATTATAAGAAAATTTTTAGTAATGGAGCGTTTACTAAAGACAAACTCACTGCCCTTTTAACTAATATTAGTGGCAAGGGGGGAAGTAAGAGCATTAAACAGGCCCGAGAAGAAGTTGCTGTAAAAATCAGAAGAATTAGATCAAAGCCAAAGTATACAGACGCCGAAGCTTTCAAAAGATTTGCTTGGAAGTCTCTTATTGATACATGTGCAAAGGAAGGTAGAGGTGACATACAAGAAGTTACGGGGTCCTCTTCTTGCCTAACATCAAATGGACCAAGCCAAGTCGGAAAACTCCTTAAGATTGGAGGCGAGTTTGTTGCTCACCAATCAAACCTTAAGCAGGAAAAGGAACTTTGGGTACTAAAGAGAAAGTGTGAGCGTCTCTACAAGAAATCTCACAAAGAATATAAGGATAACGGCTATAATTCCCTTTGTAATAAAATAGCTCTGGCCAAAGTCACCAAAGCTAGAAAGGAAAGTGCTGCAAAAGGAAGATCAAACAGATTAACCAAAGAAGGTATAGAGCATAAAATGTATACCTCAGATGGAAAGAAGAGAATAGCATCTTACTTCTCCAAAAGTATGTGGGGGGTAGGACTTGTTGCGGCTACCAGGTCCCTTACTACTTTATTCCCATCACTCGCAGCGGGCCCACTTTGGCAGAGCTATGCTTTTAACGGTATTCGAAATGGTACGAACTGGGTGATTCAACGTGCTCGTAATCTAGCTGCACAACAGAGTTATGCTAATCAAACAGTTTGCCCGGGAAATAGTACTACCATACAAGGAGGTAATACATTTCCTTGCTTCCTCTCTACACCTGGCACGGTCTATGGTAATGTGGGCACTCAATTTACACCCTCTACGGTTTACTCTAGCTAAAAATACCTCGGCCCTTTTTCGAGTAGGCAATAACTGCCACGATTTATTTGCGCCAAGTATAGAGAATCTGCCTCTTCATCAGCACTAAACCCCTGAAATCTTATTCCACACCCATAAAGATCAAGTTTAGGGCCTAAAATGGTCTAAGCCCTTTAAAATATTGGGCCTCTAACCGATAAGAGGTTAAGGATGAATAATAAGGCCACGGATGAATAGGTTCTTTTTAAAAATTTCAATAACTTTTTTAGCATTGACTCTAATGTTTGCTTCTTCCTGCGTCCCTCAACAAAAAGCAAACTCAACCCGAAAGTCTTCAACCGCAAGTTCATCTGGTGGAACCGCAACTGAAGAAACGACGGAAACTCCTGACTTAGAAAATATTGGTGAAGTTGCTTGGTATTCAGGAACAAGTTCATTTGAAAATATCATCACTCTCAATGAAAATATTGCGACAGTTATCTACTTGCGAGGAAGTGCAATCAATACTTTCTTGGCCGCAAGTCTAGATGGTATCACTAATAATGTTGACCAAACCTACTGCATGGTTGCTTCTTATAATACCAGTGGAGCGCAAAAGAATTTACGTATTCGAGCAGTTCCTATTAGCTTTAGAAATTTTGCCACGAATACTCAAGAAAGAGTTCTGAGATTAGATTTCCCCGACTCCACGGCCTCATCATCGACCTGTCTTGGCACTGCCTTAAATATTCAAACAACTGCTGATGCTGGAACGAGTGTTGGAAATGCTGACTCTGCTTTTTCAGCGTCTGACCTTTGCCCTAATTGTAATGGAACAATTATCTCAACTGATATATCCCTCTACTTGGCCGGCTCCGGTATTATCATCAACAATAGAATTC
>CALHBL010000098.1 GCA_937930825.1 uncultured Bacteriovoracaceae bacterium | reverse complement strand
CTCCATTCCCCAGTCCTGGAGCATTCTTGCATGGAGAAAATATTGATTGATGGCAGTGAGCTCTTTTGTGAGAACAGAATTGAGGGCGTCGATAATGGCCTGTGAACCTTTCATGGGATACTCCTAAGCTGGCTTTAATTTCTTTTGGCCATCTTAGTTTCTTTTGAAGCGATTTGCATACCAACTTTTTCTAAAGCATCTATTAGGCAGATGCCACAACTTTGACCGAGATTGAGTTTACGCAGAGTCTCAGAAGTATTTCCATTTGTTTCGGCAAATGTCTCCTCCAATTCTTTTTCTGTAATTTTGTGGCAAATACAGGCGTACAATTCATCTCCTTCGATCCAAGACCAGTCAAAGCCGGCTTGTTAAAAGTCTATCACGACTGTTCGGCATCTCAAACAAAAATCTTTAGCGCCTAATTTTAAGTTCGATCATCATACAAATACTTGAATTCACGTGACTCATTAAGTCAATCTTACCTAGTAGATTCCAACTCTGCCAGAATTTTATTGCACTCTATAAGGCCTAGAAAGCGCTTAGTGACTGCACCTTTACTAAAGGTAAAGACTTGCGGGCTTAACTTATTTTTGATTCCAAAAATCTTCAGAGTCTCGTCATCTGCATAGAAGATATTTTCTTTAAAAGTTCTTGCGAGTTTTAACTTCTTGGCCTCCACCCAAATATCCCTTCTTTGAAGAGAGAAACCAAAGGCCAACAATTCCCCTCTACCTTCTAAGCATTGAAGCTCACCAACTTGAGCACGGCATGAAGGACAATCGGGCTTAAAGAAGAAGAGAACGCCTCTTTCTTTTTTTAAAGTATGAGAAAGGTCGGCAGTTTCATTATTAAGAATTTTTTGAACCACCAAGGGCTTAGCGAATAGAAAGAATGAAAAGCTAAGGCTTAAGCAGAGAAAGCAGGATTTAATTATCGAGTGCATACTTCAGAGGAATATTGAGGGTTATTTTCTTACCCATCTCAGCTGGAAGCGGCTTGAATTTAGAAATCTCTTCAACGAGAGAAAGAGCTGCTTTATTAAGGCTTGAGTAAGGAGATGCATTCTTTATATGGACATGATGAAAATTCCCCTCTCGATCGATCGCAAGGCTAATCTCAACAGAACCAGCTTGCCTCATCCTTAGGGCCATTTTAGGATAGTGCTTCTTTTTTTCTATAAATTTTACGAGTTCAAGTAAGTACTTTTCTAAATGCTTTTTACCAACGACCTTTACAACTTTCGGGGCCGCTACTGAACTTACTAATTTCTCTTGTGTCTTAACCACCACTTTTTTAACGGCGACTTTCTTCGCCTTCTTAATGGTCTCTATCTTCTTCTTCAACTCTCTCACACCAGACTCATCCAACTTAAATGAGATATGAATGACCTCTTCTGAAGATTCAACCTGAGGGCTTAGAGATACAACCTCTTTAGATTTATTTAATTGAGGCAGGAATAGAATTCCAACATGAAGCAATATACTAACTACTAAATTTCTCATATTTCTCTTTGATCTTTATTGACATTATAGTCATTTCTCAATAGAAGCTACACTAATTGCAAAGAAGTTGCAATAATAACGGGGAAAATCACTATGAAACTCAGCTCTACTTTAACGCTACTCGCCTTAATAAGTATTAATGCCTGCGCCCAGGAACCTACGCCTGCTGTAGAGGCTTCACCTGCTTTTACTAGCATTGCTGATCTAAGCCCTGAGGGCTCAATCACTAAGAATGCTCTTTTATTCAAAGGTTCTGACTTCTTCGGTAAGTCCTGTGGTCTTGCCCTATCTTTGATTGAAGAGGATGGCGAGCATGTCTTTCTAACAAAAGTCGACTATAAACTTCATGGAGAAGAACTTCCAGATGTTGAGTCAAACCTTTATCGCTTCGACATTGATAATAACGCTTATAATGATGCAGTCACTGGAACAGGGAATCTTACTTTTGGTGGGGCCCTTCTTTCTAATGATCTAGAAGTTGACCTCAACCTACTCGCTGATTACGAAGCTCAAGGAAGCCTTATCTACTCTCTAAGAGTTGAAACTAACGCAAGCTCACCAAGTGATTACGAAGAAGCACTTGAAGCAGTCTTACAAAACCCTGCACTTCTTCCGTCCTACTCCGCAACTCTTGATCAGGTAAGTAGACTCGTTTTTAAGTTAAGTCATGCTGGACATTATGATGCTTCTGGATGTTTTGGTTTAAAAATTTCTAATATTGCTCAAACCGAATTTCTAATAGAAGATCATGATGGTCATGATCATGACGGAGATGATCACGCTGATCATGAAGGTGATGACCACGACGAAGATGATCACGCTGACCATGATGGTGATGATCACGAAGACCATGATCACAATTAAGGTATTACCAGTTCTATAAAGAGCAAAATAAAATAAGAGGAAGAGTAATGTTCATCACAAAAAGTAGTATTAAGCTCCTGACTCTCTCTCTTACAATCCTGGTCCAGGCCACAGCCTGGGCCCAATACTCAACGGGCGAAATTCTTATTGAAGAATCAAAGGGAGAAATCTCTTCACCCATTTCTAAGCAGAAATCTTTTAAAACTGAAAAAGTTGCTAGCGAAAAATTTGACGACCCATTCAGGCAAAGTCTAGCTGATCTTGTTAAAGATCAGGTTGGTGTTGATACACAAGTGTACTGTGCAAATTGTGGCGCTAAAAGACTCACTATTAATGGACTAAAAGGTGAGCACACCTCTATCTTAATTGATGGGCTTCCTCTTCATTCCGCCGTAGGCAGCTTCTATGGCGTAGATAGTGTTCCTCTTCTCGGTCTTAAACAAGTAGAAGTTATGCGAGGAGCAGGTGCCGCTCTTTCTAATCCAGAGTCCATAGGTGGCACTCTAAATCTCATTACTGTTGATCCTCTTAATTTTACTTCAAAAATAAGAACTTCATTTGGTGTTGACGACCAAATAGACCGCCAATCTCAGAACTATAATCTTCTTGTTGGTAAAACTTCTGAAAATAAGAAGTGGGGAGTTGTCGTTGGTGGATCATTTACGAGAAATGAAACTTGGGATGAAGATAATAATAAAGTCGCTGAGCTACCCCAAAGAGAAGGAAAGAGTCTTCTTGCTAAAGGGCGCTTCCTCCTTGGTAGAAACCTTGATGTCAGTTTAAGGCTTGGTTACTCTGATATCGAAATTCTTGGTGGCTTTCATAACCCCGTCAAACCTACTATTGTCAGGCCTATAGCAGCTTCACAAAGTGATTTTACTGATGGTGACGTTGATAAGAACTTCAATGGTGATCCCCAGAAAATTACGGATTGGGTAAATCTCGAACGGCTTGAAGAGGCCTTAACGATCACCTCTATCATGAACGAGAATACCATAATAGAGGCCAAACTAGCTCATAGTAGACAAGAGCAGAAATCAATTTATCAGCATGGCTTTGACTATGCTCATATCGATAACCTCTTTATAGGTGATATTAATATAGAGCACTTTATTAGTGATACTCTTAGTATAAAGGCCGGTGTCTTTTTAAAGGATGAAAGACTTCGCTCTGCTTCGACAACCCTCTTTGATCGCTATCAACCAAATGATCCCAATGATATTCAAAAGGATAACTTCGATTACCAATCTAAGGCCCTTTACTCTGAGCTCTCTCTTATGCAAAAGGACTGGGAGGTTAATTTCTCCCTCCGTGCCGATCATATAGATATTAACTGGCTTGAACTTACGAATGAAATTAGTGAGTGGGTTTTGGCCCCAAGGTTTAATCTAACCTATAACTTTAATGAGCACCTTACTCAGAAATTTTCCTATGGTCTTGGATACCGTGCCCCTCTAACCTTCTTTGAATCAGGTCATGGAAACGAAGAAAATGGCTACGAGGTCGCCATTACTAATCTTGAGAAGGCCCACTCTCTTGTTTACTCTCTGAGCTACAACCTTCCTAGCGGCTACGCCACGGCAGGAATTCACTACACTCACCTGAAGAATATGGCCTATGGTTTTGAAGAGTTTAATCAGCCCATTAAGTACCGAAATAGTAATGAAGACTACGACATTCTTGTTAGTGACTTTCTCTTCGGCCATAAGATCAGCGAAGACTGGCTCGTAGAAGCCTCTTTAGAATTCTTTAAATATCAAGGTGGCTACAAGAGAAGACTTCCCACTGCCGCCATCGAAAAGAGAGCTACTATCAAATCAAACCTAAAACGTGGAAAATGGAATCATCAATTTTCTGCCCAATTCGTTCCCGGAAGAAATCTTTCCAATTATGGACGCTATGCTGATCACTTGCGAGTAAGAAACCAATCCCAAGAACCTCTTCTAGATTCTTCATTACCAAGAAAGAAACAAGATGCTCCTAGCTTCTTTCTCTTTGATACGAGCCTCTCCTATAATTGGAATGAAGTTCTTAAAGTCAGCCTCTCTATTCAAAATATCTTAGACTACACCCAAGCAGGTGACGGAGATTCTCCGGCCACTTGGCATTGGCACTTCAACCATGCACACTACGATGGGCTCCATACCTGGGGACCAAATTCAGGCCGTCAATTCGCACTAGGGCTTGAGTATACTTTCTGATTAAGTACTTTCTTTGCTAGCACCATATCCATAACAGACTTCATCACTCAAATGCTCTTTAAGTATCCACATTGTATACAAGCATCACGCCTAAAGGCGAGTAGCCTTTACCCTAATAGGAAGAGATTCTTCTTAAGAATTATTTATTCAATACGATAAGTAACTGTAATAGCTACTTACTTTCAAGGTATCTTATGAGAAATCACTTGTTCTTTCTAATTACTGCTCTCCTTCTACCCTCGTGTTCACACAAGATCTTAAATAATTTCACTAACAATCAGCAGACTAAAGTTTCTTCGAGACAACCAACTTCTAGTAGCAATATTTCTTGCGCGCAGACACTTAAATCATTACTTGATTCAACCTCTAAGCGCTCCATTAAGTCTGTTCTTGAGTCACTACAGAGTAGTGATGCTACTTTTCAGAAATTAGCAGGCGATCTCCAACAAGACTCTTGGCTCAATAGCAATCCTTATCTCTCTCGCTTTAAAGGGATGAAGAATACAGATGGTGGCAATGTTACTGATATCGATTCCTTTATGCGTGAAAATGATGTCCCTCAGTCTTACCGAAAGTATTATCGCTCCACTGCAGCTAATGAAAATGGAGAGGTCATCTGGCAAGAAGATATTAAGAAAACATCTGCCTACTTGGCCCCTAATAATTCGGCTGAAAATATTGCTGGTGGGAAAGATAATATTGCAGGAGTATCTACGCTATTATCTGGTAGGTATAGCACAGAAGGTAGTGCAGATCTTGCCGTTGAAAGGGTAATGCAAGATATTCACAAGAGCTGGCGTGATAGAAATATTAGCTGGGCCAGTAGTGAACCTGAAAATATTGAAGACCTTTCCCCAGGTAAGCAATATTCAAATTTCTTCCCTTTACTAGAGGCCTTCAATTACTTTAGCCGTGATATAAAGCATACCAAGACTTATAGGCAGCTCATTAAAGCTCTACACAAGAAGCAACAAGAGCTACTAGATGCGAAGTACTCAGAGTACAAAGATATGGACTTAGTAGATATCTTTATGGATTTAGTGAATAAGGAGCAGGTTAAACCACAGTTATCTCAAAATGGCTTAATCAATTTCTTCAATAAGAAAGTCCTATTACGTGACTTCCCACTTAAAGACACTCCTCCACAATTCACGAATCAAACTAAAATGCAGAAATACTTAACCACATTAGTGAATACTGAATCCTACAAGAGTCAACTAGGTGCAGATATAGGAGATATCGTCTTAAAAGCTCCGGACACTCCTGCTGGCTCTGGAGCAGTTGTTTATCTCCTTAAAGACGATAATTCGGGAGCAATAGTTGGCGCGCTGAAGGTAATGGACTCAGACAAGAGTGAGCCCGCTCTAGAAGAAATACTAGGAAACCTAACGGTGGAGTCCATTTATGAAGGATCCGAAATCGTAACAGTCAAAAGTCACGTAGCGGGAAGAATTCCAAATGGGCCTTATATCATACTTCAATCTGCTGCTAAAGGTAGGGATATAGACACCTTATTAAAGAACACACCAAAGGAAGATCAGAAGCAGGAACTTATTAGATCAGCTGCCCAGAAATTTGCTGTTCTTCATAATTTAGGGCCAGATAAGGAAGATATGCCAAAGGGCCTATTACAAATATTTCAAGATAATGTAACTTATGACACCTATAAATTAAGTGACTTCACTGAAGCAATTGATGAGTCATCAGATGCTTTTATAATGGCAACACAAAGCGGTCTAAGCTCTCAAAAAGCTAAATCGCTGAAGCAGTCTATTGACTCCATTACTAAGCGCTATATTGAAAATATCACTAATAATCCTACACTCATGCGACCAAGTCGAATTCATGGAGATGCCCATGGTGGAAATATATTTATTGAACAAGATAATCTAGAAGCCGTGGCCTATATTGACGTTGCCGACCTGACTTGGAGCCTTACTAAAGATGGTTATGGTATATCTGACCCGGCCAATGATATTGCTCGATTCTTAGGTCAAGTCATTGTTAATAATCTAAAAAGTAAGAAATCCCCCGAAGACTCAAAGGCCTTAATAAGAGATTTTATCGCACTCTATAGTGAAAAGGCAGGCATTGATGACCCCAAGCAATTGGAAGTCCTCAATGAAGGCGTAAGCTTTCATCTTAACCGCTACTTTGCGATTCAGGCCCAGGATGTAGAGGGAGTAAAGTTCAACTGTGGATCGGTCCCTAACTGCGATGATAAAGAATTACGAAGTGATCTCTTTGAGTTTTGGAGTAGTCTCTAGATTAAAATGGTACTTTAAAATGGCTAAAATCTAACTAAAATGGTACTAGCATACTTTTGGGACTTAGGCATTTAACCCTATAAGTTCCAAAAGTAAGCACATTCGAATACTGCGTTCCATTTTCAATTAAAGCAAATCACCTAATTCAGAGTCTTCCTTAAGGGAAGCAACGATTTTCTTCACATCCTGACTGCGTGACTTAGGCATAACCACAACCGCACCATCATTCACCACAACGATAAGATCATCCACACCAACAATGGAAACATGTTTACCAGGAGCAAAGACGATATTACCCTTTGCCTCTTCGAAGTAGGTTTTTCGGGTGGAAACATTAGTATTTTCATCGGTGGGTTCTATCACCGCTTCTAGCGCATCCCAGCTTCCAAGGTCATTCCAATCAAATTGGGCCGCAACAACACTCACCCGCTCGCTCTTTTCCATGATGGCGTAATCAATAGAATCTTCTGGTAGGCGGGCGTACATCTTTGCTAGCTCTTCTTCGTTTCCTAATGACTCTTTCAATCCTTCGTAATGTTCAAAAGTTGAAGGACTGCATTTTTTGAATTCTTCTTTTAAGGTTTTTAGGGTTCCGACAAACATCCCAGCATTCCAAAAGTAATCACCACTATCGAGGTACTTCTTAGCAGTTTCACTATCTGGCTTTTCTTTAAAGCTTTTTACATCACTTGCACCGTAGGACTGGGACTCCCCTTTTTCAATATAGCCAAAGCCAGTATGGGCGGTGGTTGGCGTTATTCCTATGGTCACGATGCTCTGAGTTTCAAGGGCAACAATACCAGCAGTCTTGACAGTGTCTCTAAAGCCTTGGGTATCGAGAATTATGTGATCAGAGGGAACAATCACTAAGACATCGGCGTCCTTTGCTCCCTTTTCCTCAAGGGCGGCAAGGCTGAGTAAGATACAAGGAGCTGTGTTTCTTCCGGCCGGCTCAAAGATGAGCCCGTCCTTATTCATGTGCGAGACACCGCACGTCCTGGCCAGCTCTTCTTGCTCTTTAACCGTTACTACATAGCGGTTATCTGCAGCGATAAGACTATCGAAGCGTTTTAAACTTTGAGTGAGGAGGGGCTCGCCGCCAATCAGACTCATATACTGCTTAGGCTTCTTACTAGTTGATTCAGGCCAAAAGCGGGTTCCCTTTCCACCGGCCATAACTAGTGCGTACATTGTTGAAGTGATTTCCTGACTCATGAGAGGACTCCCTAACTTAAAAAGATCTTATATTTTGGTATATTGGCAAAGTAGATGGAATTAATCAAACCTATTGAAATAGTGCTCTTGCCCTTGAAAGAGCGAGTACTCTTTTTTTACATATTCTTTTGCTATCGTAATATTATCAAAGACACCGAGAGAAACTCGGTACCAAACGCCCTTATTAGGTAATTCAACCTCATTGATAATAGGGTTATAACCCCTTACCTTAAAACCTTCTGCAAAGCCTTGAGCTTCTTCCATGCTTTGAAAAGACCCCAGAACTACAGTATATTTCCCTGAGTACTCATCTGCGACGGGAGCACTATTTGACTCAACGGCCGAAGTTTCCGGCTCTACAACTGTATTATCTACTTCTACGGGAACTTCTTCGCTTTCAGTTTCAAACTTCTGACCTTCACCTTCGGTTTCAGTCTTAATATGCTGCTCAAGCTTCTTATTGAGATCATCAACAATGGCCTTGCCTTCGCTAGGAGTTTTTTGAACTTCCTTAACAACCTCATTCACCTTCTCTTCCTGACCGGAGAGCAGCTCAACTTGATTCCGCTCAGCAGCAGTGAGACCAGATTGATCATAGGAATAGTTCTTCCCTATTTTTACCCCAAACACAAAAGATGTGAGTGCGATTAAAAACATAAAGAGAAATATTAGTGCGACTTCCCTTTTAGAAAAGACATACAGTTTAGTATTTTCGTCCATATACTTGATTTTAAATGGGTTATGCATTTCGTGCAAAACATTTTATGAGGAAAAAATATCCATTTCGAAATTAAAATAACCGTCATTATTACTCAACAATCGTTTAGAACTAAGGCACCTTGTCTCAAAGTCAAAGGAGACAATTGTGATAAAGTTTTTAAGAGTTACATTAGGAAAAAACCAAGGTCAATCGGTCCTGGAATACATCATTCTCACTTCCCTAGTCGGCATTTTCTGCCTCATTGGTATCAAAACATTCGGAGAACGAGTCAAGAAACGAATCGACTACGTCAATACTCAAGTAACTAAGCAGATCAAGATTAGGTGATTCACTCTTTTATCATTACTTTTTTTTTAATTGTCAGTATGGCCTTCGCTCAAATTGAGCTCAGCCTGACAGTTTATTGCCAATCTTATAGGGCCCTTCGGGAAGTGAGGGCGCTAAGCCAAAAAGAGCTTGCTCCCTTGGTCCTCAAACTACCATTCAGAAGGTGCACTAGCGTAGATCGATTTCTATTTAAAGGAAGAATAAATGAAAAGAAGGAAAGAAAACTTCACAGACCCTCTTGGTGGAAATAGAGGGTCTATAGAATTGGCAGCACTATTCACTTATTTCTGCTCATTCTTACTGTGCTTATTTATTCATCAGCGTCTTCATTTATGGAATCAAGAAGCCTCTCAACGCGTAGACTCTCTCTTTTGCTTTAAGAAGATCATGGATGGCCATGCTCTTATTCATAAGAGAGTTGATCTATCAAATAAGATTATTAAGAGCGCTCACCTTGCGTTCTTGGCCAGTGCCAACCCTCTGGCCTTGAAGTTTAAAAAAGTCACCCAGGCGGGGCAAAGTATCATGATCGCGAGTTACTTCGCTCAACTCTACTTTAAAACGAAGTGCCGCTTTAGCCAAAAAATTCTCCTCTCCCGTATGACTCCTCTAGTGCTCCCCCTAAAGAGAAGTCTTATGGGTGAAGTCGTTCTCAAGAAAGGAAAGAAGACTCTCCTCTTTCCCCTCACCTTTGCTCCCGTGAAGAGAGCGCTCTTAAAAGGAGAAGTATCAATGACGAAGGACTATATTTTCACAGATGCCAAAGAATGGACTCTTATATGAATATCATTACTGCCAGTATTCTCGGCCTAAGTCTTCTTAGTCTCAGTTATCAAATATTTAATTTAAATAGGACCTTTAATGATTCAATTGAAAGAAAAATCAAATATGCCACAAACCAATGGAATAGTGGAAAAACTACAACTGCTCAAAAAATCAGAAAGCCAGTCCCCCAATAACCTCTCGCCTAAGGAGGCCTTCCTCTTAAGAGAAAAAAGCTTAAAATTAAAGATGGGGCTCTTTATTGCTCTTAATAATTTCATTTGGATCTTTATCTTTCTCACCCCTCAGGAAGTGGAGCCTCTGCACGCTCCCCTTCCCATCAGCGCGAACCATGAAATCATAAAGTTACCAGCACAAATCTTTAGTGAAAGTCCAAGCACCGGTAAGAAGATCCATGTCCTCTTAAAGCATAGCTCTAGTAATTTTCGCACAAGTGGATACCTCAGACTTGTTGAAAATGACCCCTATGGAGAAACAGGCATCAAGGCAACACTTGAAATCCCTAAGGAGAATCTTCAGAAGCTCAATCGCTTAACTTCATATTGGCTCATTTACCCCTTTTTTAAGCAGGTCAAATCTAAACCAACTCAACAAAAGGTTATTCGTGAAATTATTTTTTAAAACCCTATTACTTCTCATCATCACCACTCTTGGCCCTTCTCAAACAAGAGCTAGGGCAATCATCATGAGTGGCAGAATGTCAGCACAACAGCGACTGATGGTAGAGAGAATAATCGTAGACTTGATTGGACGAGGAGAGCTCATCAACTGGGAAGGTAGTAACCCTAGCTGCATAAGGAGACCAGGCTATCTTCTGCAAATATGCTGGAGGGGCACAGAACTAAGAATTGTTTATCAAAAGGAAGCTATGCTTAAGAATACAATAGGCAGGCTTATCAAGATGGGGAAAAATGAAAAGGCCTTTATTGCAAAGGCCTCTCTATGAAATTTAATCTAAGAAGTAAGAACTACTTATTTACTTTTTCTAAGTGGATTGCAAACTTAGGAGTAGTCCCTTTATTATTATTTCTGGCCTTTCTTCTTTGCCCAGCTTTTACTTTCTTTGCTTCTCTTTTATTTCTAGTTACACGTGTATTTGAAACCATTTTTAAACTCCTCTTCAACCTCAGACATAGAGGTTTCCTACATAAAGTAGGTCAAAAAAAATCAATACTTAAGCTGCTAGTTCTACCCAGAGCTCTTACACATGTCAAAGGATTAGCTCTTTTCTGCCTACACTTGGTGGTTATGCAGAGCTCCAAAACTCATGCTGTATCGATAAATCAACAACTTGGGGGCCAGCACCTCACCCTCGCTAAAGGAGAAATTCTAACCCTTCCCATAGCTCCCAGCGCTAAATTCACAGTCGCTAACAAAGAAGTGGTCTCTGTAAAGCTAACCAATAAGGGCAATAGTCTCCTCATCAAAGGAAGAAGCCTTGGGGTTAGTGACCTCATTATTTGGCCCATGAATCCCGATCAACAACCAAGACACTTCCATGTCAACGTTCTGAGAAAGCAGAGCTTTCAAAAATTAGCACTCATTAAAAACAGACTCATCAAGCAAGGCCTCAATTCTAGAATAGAAGGAGAAAGCCTCTACTTATCTGGGGAGATCTCCACTCTCCATGGCTATAAGACCTTAGTAAGTTTCAAAGAGAGTATTAAAGACCGCTTAGTTCTTGAATCCATAGGCCTGACAAATTCGCTCAAAAAGAAGGTCTATGCCCACTTCCTAGAAGTCTTAATGAAGAGAGGGATATTAAACTTAAACTGTGAGCTTCCCGTTTTCTCTATTAATTGCTTTGAAACTAAAGAAATGAGCTCAACAATAAAAGAGCTCTCTAATCAATTTTTTATTACCTCCATTTCTAGTGAGGCAAAAAACAAGTCCCGCCAATTTAAGGTAAGCCTTACCCTTCAGCAATTCGAAAGCTCTAGAGGAGAGGTTTTTTCACTGGGCTTAGATAAACTTCAGGCCAATTGGCAGCAAATTATAGAGACTAACCCCCTTGCTCTTATTAAGAGCAACACCATCAGCCTATCCAATAATAGTTATAAATCTAAGACCATAGCGAAGCCCCAAATAACGGGACGACTCAACCACCCTATCACTATTAAAATAGGGCAAGAAATTTCATTCTTTCAAAATAGTGATCAAGAAAATATTCTCAATCGACGTATTAGACAATGGAAGTTCGCAGGGCTTCTCATCAATATTGAATTAAAAACCCTTGGAGAAGATCTTCAAGTATTCTATAAGAATAGCTTATCTAGACCAGAGCAAGATATCATTACCACCAATGGCCAACAAAGCTCAATCATTCTCAGTCCTGGCTCGTCCCATATTCTCTTCAATATTGGTTTTCAAACTAATAAGAGAGATCTTTCTCGCTTTCCCCTGCTCTCTAAGATCCCCCTACTAGGAAGTCTTTTTAGAAATTCAGCAAAGAATAGCACCTATAAGAAAATTCTATGCCTTATAAAAGTAGAGGAAATATAAATGATTGATGAAATATATACTGGGGGAAGTGCCTCACACCTTAAAGAACTGATGAGAAGTGAGCTACGAGATCTTATGAAGAAGGGTAACTCTGTCTTTACTCATATCCCTCTTAAACTTTTGAACTTTGTAGAAGCTCAAGGCTATGAAATTAATGATGAGCTAAGAGATGATTTGGAAAATTGGCTTAAGAATATCATTGACCTTGATTTTGTTAAGAAAGTTATTTTCGATTTCCATGATAATGATATCGAAGAAGTTATTATTCACGATGCTTCTTGGATTCAAATATTTGGAACAAAGAGAAAAGAGTTCTTTGGACGCTTTCTCTCTCCTCAAGACTACCAATTGGCCTTAGAAGTCTTTGTCTATAAAGAAAAAGTTCTGTGGAATGAGAGACTGCCCTTTCAAAGTTTTCAGGCAAAACTATTCGAAAACGACTGGCGTATTACGATCATTCACCCCCATCTTGGACCTAAGAAAGTGGCGAAACTCTTCCTGCGCTCTCAAAGGCATAAGAGCTTTACTCTTGAAGACTTTGGCATTAACCAATGCCAAGATCAATTTATTGAAGAAGCGATAACACAGAAGAAGAATATTCTAGTTTCTGGGGCGACAGGAAGTGGTAAGACTTCCTTCTTACAGGCCCTTCTTGAAAGAACACCTAAGCGCTCTCATATTGCCATACTTGAAGACACTCATGAAATTCACTTATCCTCTCCCTTTGTTACAAAATTACTCGCTCAAGAAAAGCCTGGTTTTAGATTAAAAGACTTTTGCCAATATGCTCTGAGATTGAGGCCGGATAGAATTGTTCTAGGAGAAATCAGAAGCCATGAAGTGGTCCCCTTTCTTCTTTCGTTAAATACCGGTCACGGAGGCATGATGGCCTCAGTCCATGCAAACTCGGCCCTCGATGCAATCCAAAGGCTCTGCCTCCTCTTTCAAGTCTATAGTGGTGAGACGGGTATTCAATATCAGGAAATTTTAAAGTTGCTCTGTACTGGAATTGATCTGATTATTCATATGGAAAATAAGAGGGTTACTAGTATTTTAGAAATCAAAGGCTCCGAAGGTATGACCCCATTCTATCAAAGCAGGTTCTAACCCTTTGAGAAGTAGCGGGAATACCAGAGGTTTAGCACTTCCTCTTCTGTTTTCTTTGCGACGAAGAATGAGCGGAAGCCCTCTCCTCGATCAATTTCACCTTGTTCAATTTCTAATCTATTAAGGTCAAGGTCTGCTCCAATGAGAGTAACAATAACGCCATCAGACCTCTTCTTTACTGTAATTGAGAGCAAGTCCTCTACTTCATAGCTCTTACTACTAATTAATGTCCCTTCTTCCTTGGGTGTTAAGCTACTTCGAACATAGACCGGAATCCCAACATCCCTCAGTGGAGACAAGGTTTTTCCAAAGAGTACTTTAGCTCCAGACTTGGCCATCGTCGTTGCCTGATCATAGCTCATAAAGGGGATCTTCTTAGCTTCAGAAATAATATTGGGATCACACTGATAAATTCCATCGACGTCTGTCCAAATATGAACCTCACTTGCCGCCAAGGCCGCCCCAAAGAGAGCAGCTGAATAGTCAGACCCTTCACGCCCTAGAGTTGTGACATGCCCATATTCATCCTTGCCAATAAAGCCTTGAGTGACAAAGAGCTCCCCCTTATCAAAGCTCTCTTTTATTGAGAGTTTACACCGCTCTCTTACTTGCTCAAAATGGACACTGGCAATACCAAAGCTAGAGTCAGTGATAATACAATCACAAGCATCAAGAAAGTTTACCTTCCGCTGCTTTCCAACTCGATTCTTTAAAATAAAAGAAAAGAGCAAGCTTGAAACCTTTTCTCCCCAGCTTAGGATAAGGTCCTTTAACTTGGGAGAACATAATTTCTGCCCTCGTAAGTGAGAGAGCGAAGAGTAGAGTTTCTCCACTTCTTTTGTGTAGTCCTCTAAATGAGCGCTCTGTAACTCAAGCTCTTGGGCCAAAGAGATATGCCTCTTCATCAGCTTATCTGCTAAATCCATGGCCGCTTGTGGCCTATCAAAATAGGACTCGCAAATTTCCTCTAACTGATTAGTTGTATTAAAAGTTGCTGAAATAATAACAAGTCCAGCGGACTTGTCTGAAGATACAATTTCAGCACAACGCTGCATGGATTGAGCATCTTTTACTGAGCTTCCACCAAACTTCGCAATCCTCACACTAGTCCCTTTTCAATTTTTTGTAAGATATTCTCTTAGGTTCTAAGGCCTGATCTCCAAGGCGGCGACGCTTATCTTCTTCATACTCAGAGAAGTTGCCATCAAACCAGGTCACTTTAGAGTCACCTTCAAAAGCAAGCATATGGGTCGCAATTCGATCTAAGAAGAATCTATCGTGGGAAATAACAACAGCACAACCTGCGAAATCCACAAGGGCCTTCTCAAGAGCTTGGAGTGTATTAACATCGAGATCATTTGTTGGCTCATCTAAGAGAAGAACATTTGCTCCTTCTTTTAAAGTGCAGGCAAGATGAACCCTATTTCTCTCACCACCAGAGAGCTCACTTACTTTCTTCTTCTGATCTTCACCAGTAAAATTGAATTTACCAATATAGGCCCGTGCATTGATTTCACGCTCCCCTAATTTTATAAGCTCAGTTCCACCAGAGATAACATCAACGATAGTTTGATTAGGGTCGAGTTCTCGCCCTTGGTCCACATAAGCAATCTGGGCCGTATCACCAACTCTGAATTCTCCCTTATCAGGAGTTTCTTGACCCATGATCATCTTGAAGAGTGTGGTCTTACCAGCGCCGTTAGGACCAATAATCCCAACAATCCCCCCAGCAGGAAGCTTGAAAGTCATATCCTCATAGAGAACCTTTTCTCCAAATGCTTTTGCAATAGAGTTTGCTTCGATGACAATATCCCCCAACCTTGGACCTGAAGGGATGAATATTTCATTGGTTTCTGAATACTTCTCATTTGAATCTTTAACTCTCTGTTCATAGTCACGAATTCTCGCCTTCGACTTTGCTTGCCGGGCCTTAGGTGAAGAGCGGATCCAGTCAAGCTCTTCTTTTAGGGCCTTTTGTCTCTTACTCTCACTCTTTTCTTCACGAGCTAAGCGCTGATGCTTCTGATCGAGCCAATCCGTATAATTTCCTTCAAAGGGAATCCCTTGCCCCCGATCAAGCTCAAGAATCCAACCTGCAACATTATCTAAGAAGTACCTATCGTGGGTAACAGCAATAACTGTTCCCTTATAAGATTGAAGGTGACGCTCTAACCAATAAACAGTTTCAGCATCTAAGTGGTTGGTAGGCTCATCTAGTAAGAGAATATCTGGCTCTTTAAGAAGAAGCCTGCAAAGAGCAACCCTTCTCTTTTCACCACCAGAGAGCACGCCACATTTTTGTTCTGAAGGCGGGCACCTCAAAGCTTCCATCGCAAGATCTAGCCGACTATCAATATCCCAAGCATTACTTATATCGAGACGATCCTGAAGCTTCGCTTGCTTTTCAAGCAATTTATTCATTTCATCATCACTCATCGGCTCCGAAAACTTCAATGAGATTTCTTCAAAGTCCTTTAAGTCTTTCATGACTTGGCCAACACCTTCAGAAACAATTTCTCTCACTGTTTTTTCAGGATCAAGGGATGGCTCTTGCTCAAGAAAACCTACGCTATAACCTTTAGATATTGTCGTCTCACCAAGGTGATCATCATCGATTCCAGCTAAAATTCTTAAGAGCGTTGATTTACCGGAACCATTGAGACCAAGTACACCAATTTTCGCTCCATAGAAATAAGAGAGGCTGATATTCTTAAGAACATGCTTCTGCTTATAAACCTTACCTACTCTACTCATTGAATAGATAATTTGCTTTTCGTTAGCTACTTTATCTTTCGCCATTATTGCCTCTCCTAAAGAAGTTGAACTCTCAATTTAGTGATTTTTTAAAATTGAACTATACATTGAGGTGTCCTGCTAGTCCAAGCACAGTGGCAGCAAACATGATGGGAAGGACGAAGGCGCAGCACCAAATAAAGAAGAACAGAGGTGTCACTTTTAGGAATTTCTCACTCCGCTGCTGACTCAAAGCAATAATATCTTCAAGAAGCTCCTCCAATACGCCGGAATCACCTTGACCTTGCAGCTTCCACCTTTGTAACAGGCTTAGCATCCTTCTAAAGATAAGACCAGCTTGCCTATCCCTCTGTGCAAGGTCCGAGTCTAGGCCGTCGTGACTCAGGTTTCCGTTGAAGCGAAGAGAATGGAGTTTAAGCAGGAGTTCTAATAACTCAGCGACGGGGCTAAAATACTTTCTTTTGAGCTTTCTTATCACGGTAAGGCCAATCAAAACTCCAAAGACCTGCCATATAAAGATTAGCCCCAATTCCTTAAACTTCAAGGCTTCCCCACTGAATCTACTCAAGCTGATTAAGAACGCCCAAACTAAGGCTAGAATTGTGAGGATTTGAAACTTTACAAGGTTGAGGGAGTCCTTCTCTTTGGTCTGCCTCTTAATATCTACCCTTAGTAAGGACTTAATGACCCTAAAGTAGGGGTTTAGCTCTCCACCTCTTTGCTGGACTCGTTGCCAAGCGAGATGGATGTAGAGGCCAAAAGACTTGTAAATATCTTCAGGGGGAAGGGCAACCCCAAGATCAAATCCGGGCCCATTCAGTCCAAAAGAGTCTAGCCAAAAGAGCAGAGTCTCCCCTCGATCTATGAGAGTCTCTCTTTTTAACTTGCTTCTCACTGCGCTAAGGGTGCAAAAAAGCGCCTCTTTAGGGGTCATCAGAAGTATAACGAGGGGTATAAAATAAAGTACTGTCATGCTTTTCCTTCACATTAATTCAAATTATTTCACCTTTATGCAAGAGCTGGAGCACATAGTAATTGACTGAAATCTTTGTTTAGGCGACACTTGCCCATGCAAAAAAAACAAAAACTAGCAGCACTCAGTCTTGATGGCCTAAGACAGAGAGCGGAAATACTTAAGCAGCTTTGCCTTGACCTTGACCCCTATTTACCTCTTAAAGAAGATCAACTGGACACTCTTGAGAATCTTGGGCTTCTTGGCCTGGGAGATTACCGCGAAAATGTAGACCCTTTCAGATTAACCAATCAGCTCATCATCTCTATGGAAGATACTCTCCAAGAAATTAACCAAAGAGAAAAACCTAACTCAGCAAAACCTTTTAAAGTTCACTAAGCTTCAATTATGGAAACACCTCTAAAAACATCAAATTACGAGCTTCACCCTGCAAGCTACAGACACTTAAGCTCTGGACACCCTTGGGTGATCACAGATAAGTTTACTGATTCCTTTGGCGCTAAAGACAGATTAATTAGATGCCTCTGTAAGAAATCAGGAAATCAATTCCTTCTCATAGCAGACACAGCTCATCCGAAAATAAAGGCAAGGCTGTGGAGCCATGCTAATGAGCCCGAGTCTCTTTCACCAGAGAGTTTCTTCAGCGTTCTTAGGGAGAGGCTTATTGATTCCTTCAGTGACCGCTTGAGAATCATTCAAGAAAATAAGAGGCAAGATATATTCTTAAGTTTTGGAGAAGCAGACTTTCTTCCCGGACTCTTTCTCATGAGGCTAGGTGAAGGTCTTATTATTCAGAGCTATTCTGGCTTCTGGAAGAAAATCCAAAAAGATCTTATTCCACTTATTAAAGAGGCCCTCAAAGAAGTAGGGCTTGAGGATATGATCTCTTGGATCTCTTGGCAGGAGAGAAATGATCAAAGAGACTCACCCCTTAAACCTATTTTTGGAAAAATGCCGACGACCATTAATGTTGAAGAATTTGGTGTCACCTATAAGGTAAAGCTTGATTCTGGTTATGATCTGGGGCTCTTTCCTGATATGGCGGCCATACGAGAAAAATTTCAAAAATCATTTTCATCTAAGAAAGTATTGAATCTCTATGCCTACACCGGAGCATGGAGCCTGATGAGTTTAACGGCCCGTGCGAGTCATGTAACGAGTGTTGACCTGTCAGAAAAGTATATCAATTGGCTTGAAGAGAATATCACTTTAAACGAAGAGAAGTTCCGAGGAGAACATAGATCTATTACCTCAAGCGTATCATCGGCCCTTAAGAAACTTGAAAAATCGGAACCCAATAGCTTTGATTTTATTATCTGTGACCCTCCAAGCTTTAGCAGTGATGGAAAGAAGACAAGTAGTTCTCTTAAAAGTAACGAGGCTCATATGAGTAGTTTTTCGCAGCTGTTAAGAAAAGATGGAGAGGTTATAGTTTTTGTGAATACTCACGCTCTGTCTTGGAAGAAAGTTAAGGATACTCTAATAAGCTCAGGCAAGAAGAATAAGCTTAGAATGATTGGTAGTCTTAATCTCTCTTCAGACTGCCCTACTCTTTCGAGTTTTCCAGAAGGTGAATACTTAAAAGGCCTACACTTTAAGAAAATATAAGCGGAGATTCTATGAACTTAACCTATATACTTCCTCTTCTTGTGGGAATGGCCGGAATACTTCAAGGCGGCATCAATCGGCATATGTCAGAAACCTTAGGCCTGGTTCATGCACTCCTGCTTGGTAATATTCTTGTTCTCCTCTACACCGTCTTACTCTATTTTGGAGTAGTCAAATCACCCGAATTCTTTCCCGACTTTTTTAAAGTGAAGGCCCACCTTCTTACTTTTAAATGGTGGTATATCATTCCTTCGATTTGTGGCTTCGTCATTGTTCTGGGCATACCAGTTGGCATATCCCAACTTGGTGCCGTTAAAGTCACAGTACTTATAGTTGCCGCTCAAATGGTTACATCAATTCTATGGGATATCTTTATTGAGAAGCTGCCAATTAATACAATGAAGGGCGCAGGCATTCTGCTGTCACTCTTTTCAGTAGTGTGCACTCTTAAGTCTTAGAATAAGTATTGAATCGCAATTTCTGGATGCATTGAAAAGTCGTCTTTAATTTTATCTTTATCAAAGGGGCCATCATAACCAGAGGTACGACTTCTTAACTCTTGCTGATAGTCATGTCTACTGGGCTGGTCTGGGCTTACAAAGAGTCCGTCAATAGTTCCGGTTAGCGTGAAGCCAAGTTGGACTAACCAATGCTTGGATTTGTAAAAGAGAGAAGCACCAGTATGAAACCTCGGATAACGATCCTCTAAGTGAATAACTCCTAACTCCCCCTGTATCCCCAAGTACTCAGTCATCTTTACTTCATGAAGTGTTGTAAAATTCAACTGATACTGTCTTCGATAATAAGTCGGTCTTCTAATAGAAAAAGGGTGTTTCTCATCAAAGAAGTAGGAAGCGGAAGTATTCCAGTGAAGTCGATAATTTGGTCTAATATCTTGAGAATAAATATAGTAGGCCATCACTGATTTTTGCTGATAAGTGGTGTTTAATCTAAACTTCGGGTTATTCTTACTAATCTGATCCGTTTCATTAAAAGTATCAAAGTATGCGAGTTGGATTGTCTTCTTATTTCCTGTGATTTCTCTATCTAGTCTTTTAATAAAGTAAATATTGGCCATATTATAGATACCAATAAGAAAGGGACTCGTCCCTATCGCCCATGTCTCTGCACCACAAGCAAGAACCTGTAGACCAACACTACAAGATTTTTCAGGGAAGTAATCAGTATGGGAAATATTGTGACCATAGGGCCTATTCTTTTCATGGAAACCTGAAAAGGTAGAAGTACTTACGATGAAAAGAAGTAATAAAGTAAATTTATGAAGCACAGTTATTCCTAAAAATAGTTTGCTATAGAGTAACAATTATTTGAAATCATTTCAGGTAAATCTTCTTCTCTCTTTCATTTTTCTCAACAACAGTAAAAAATCTAAATCGCTTAAGTATTGTATATAGTCCTACTGTTTGAGTTTTCAATTATTGAAAACTCACCTAAAGACTTGTATGCCCGAATGGTACTAAAGCACAAGTTACGCGCCTTTAGGCGTGCTACTTGAATTCCTTTCCAGAGGTCGTACATTAAAAAATGACCAACCTCTTTGTTTAACTAAATTCTCATTCAAATAATTTAAGTTTCCTAGTCCATACGTAAAAAGATTAACTGCCAAAAGCCTTGTCATAATTTTGTTAGCTCTTACAATGCTTGAATGCTAAAAAAAATTAAAACCCTTTTCTTTATTTTACTTATCAGCTCCTGTGGAAAAAATGATCAAGAATCTTCCTCTCAAAACAGGCAAGAGTCAATCATTGATCAAATTAATGAAGAGCTAAGAGCACCCTTACCAAAAATTTCTGAACTTAAGTGGTATGAAACACAGTGGGATGAGAAGTGGTCAGATGGCCTGCTGAAAAATATAGAAACCACCGACATTACAACTATAACTCTTTTGAGAGAAGACCTGGAACAAGTTCAATGCCAGGGTTACTCGAATGCAACCTTGCAGGAGAAGCAAAACTTTTGGGTTGTCTTCTTTGCCTCCATGGCGGCGTTTGAATCATCTTTTAACCCTGAGCTTCGCTTCTACGAAGAATCCCTTGAGGAATTCTCTGAGGGGCTTCTTCAACTCAGCTTAAGTGATAGAAGTTCAAGCCCACTCTGCAATCATATAAACGAAGAAACTCTCCTTGAGCCCACTTTAAACTTAAAGTGTGGATTAGGTATAATGCTAAGGCAACTTAAGGGGAGCCCTTCCCGAGACCTCCTTCCCGGAACCCTCTTTCCCAAGAAGGCCTATTATTGGTCAGTTTTAACCAGACCTTCTAGTAAAACAAAAGTTATTGAGTTCTTTAAATCTCACCTAATTCAACTTTCATTTTGTAAGTAAGTTCCCCACTCTCTTTGTCAGTTGTGTGACAGCATGGCAGATTATTGACAACTTCCCACCTAAATTTAGTGACTTTCACCTTCATTTCTGGGCATACGGCCTGCATATACAGGAGTAATGCAGGATAAACCAGGAGACTAGGGATGATGAAGTTAATGTTACTGACGACTTTGATACTGACCACGGCCAGTTGCACCCAAGAAAATACGAATTCTCCTCTTCCAATTATTTCTGAACTTAATCATGAAGCAACGAGGCAACTTGCTGAGCTTGGAGAAGTCAAAGGCTTGCCCAGTGGCAATTCAAAACGTCTTGGAATTAGACCAGACCAGCTCGTCAGTATGAAACAAATCGAAGTAACTAAAGTCTTTAAGCAAAATAAGAATATTATGCTTGTCAGTCGCCTTAGTTTTGAAAGTAAGAAAGAGAAATTTTTTAAAGACGTCATTTTAACTTATAGAGATGATGAGAAAATCTTTAAAAACCTAATTAACCACATGATACTCATACCCTTAACTCAAACAGCTAAAGCTGCAACTGCTCCAACGACGACTTTATAAGGTCTCAATTCAAATAAAAAAAGGGCCCAATTAAAAGGCCCTTATCTTAATCTACTTTTTAAGTTTACTCTGCTTATTTAACAACTCTATGTTTCCAAGCTCTGATATCTTCATCTAAGTAGTCATACTTCATTTCAGAAACAGTATATTGGGAGAATTCATAATCCACTGTATGTGTTAAGCACTCAGTAGGACAGACCGTGGTGCATAGCCCACAGTAGCAGCATAGTGCTGTATCAATAGTATACTGCTTAAGATCGAGCTTAATAGGCGTACCATCATCAGTTTTTAACTTAGGTGCTTCCTTATCTCTTCTTGTTGCCGTTATATAGATGCAATCAACCGGGCAAGAAGCAGCACACTGAAGACATGAAATACAATTGTCCACGTCATTAAAGAGTCTACTTCTACTATTACTGGGAAGCTCTTCCCTGACCTCAGGGTATTCAATAGTCACAGGCTTTACAGCGACAATATACTTGCCAGTAATCATCAATCCCTTAAAGCATGTACTGAAAGCTGTCCAAATATTGCCAAGCCACTTTCCAAAAGTTAATTCTTCGTGGCCAATACTATTGCCTTTATTTGCAAAATCAGAAATATCAGGTGTCATTCCGCTCATCGGTCAACCTCCCCTAGAACAATGTCAATGGAGCCGATAGTGGCCACAAAGTCTGCAATCATCTGGCCTGGGGCCAATGCTGGTAACATGGAAACGTGAGTAAAACACGAAGACTTAACTTTAAGCCTATATGGAGTCTTTCCTCCATCACTAACAAGGTGATAACCCAACTCTCCCCTTGGGCACTCTGTTCTCATGTAAATCTCACCTTCAGGAACTTTCAATACTTTAGGAACCTTCCCCATAATTGAGCCTTCCTCAATACCATCAAGGCACTGACGTAGAATCTTTATGGACTCATGCATTTCTCTGACTCGCACATCATAACGATCCCAACAATCACCAAGAGCTCCTTTCTGTCCCGTTCCCACAGGTACATCAAAGTCAAACTCTTCGTAAATTCCATAGGGTCTCTTTTTGCGAAGATCCCAATCTATTCCGGAACCTCTTAATACCGGACCAGTTGCTCCGAATGAGTAAGCTAATTCTTTAGAGATGGTTGCAACATGAGCAGTTCTCTCAATAAATATTTTATTTTCACCAACTAAATTGTGAAACTTCTTTAGCTCTTCACTTAAGTTATCAATAAACTTTTCAATACGAGTGAGTTGCTCATCAGTGATGTCATTCCATACACCGCCAATCCAAATATAGTTATAGAGAAGCCGGGCCCCACTCAGCTCTTCAAAGAGCCTTAAAATCTTCTCTCTTTCTTCAAAGGCATAGAGAAAAGGTGAGAACGCCCCTAAGTCGATGGCATACACACCATAGAATAATAAGTGTGAAGCAAGTCTTTGCAGCTCTGCCACTATCGTTCTAATATACTGAGCTCTTCTAGGAACTTCAGTTCC
>CALHBL010000097.1 GCA_937930825.1 uncultured Bacteriovoracaceae bacterium | reverse complement strand
TCCAATCCCATTGGCGCAGTGAAGCCTCTAGAGTCAAAGCAAGTCCGGTTATCAGGGCCCTTGGTGCGGCCCAAGGAGAGTGTGTTGTTGATGCCACTTGTGGCATGGGAAGAGACACGAGCTACTTTCTTCATCACGGTCTTAATGTTCAAGCTTTTGAGCGGAATGAGGCGATCTTCTTTCTTTTAAAAGTGTCTCAGGTCTTGGAAGACTTCTTACCTGAGAGGCTTACACTGACCTTTGGTCAGGCATCTGAGATTCTTAAGGCCAAAGACAATGATAAAGGTAAAGGCCGTAGCATTTACTTTGATCCCATGTTTGATAATGGCCTCAGCAGAAAGGCAAAGCCTAAGAAGAATATGGAAGTCTTTCACCAGATTGTTGGTGCTGATAAAGATGCTGTGAGTGAGGCCATGAAGTTAAAAGAGCTGGCCTCCAGGCTTGTGATAAAGAGAAGTCCTCGAGATGGTGAATTATTAAAGAAGCCAAGTGCCACTTGGGAAACTAAGTCCGTGCGCTTTGATCTCTACCTCTAATACTTTTTTTAAAGAGTGTATCCCATTGCATGAGCACATTTTAGGACAACTCCAAAAGGAGCGATCCAAACATCAGAAGTCTTAACGACTTCTTCTACGATAGTGTCATGATAACTCTTAGAGACGTCTTTGACATGGTGAAGGTGATAAACGGCCCAGCCATCACTTACTCTTGCTCTTTGATAATGCTCGCGGGCCTTGTCTAAATCACTTTTTTCAAATAGTGAAAAGCTTCCCACATTCCAACGGTCAAAACCATAGTTATTAACGACGCCGCTGACCCCTCTTGCCCCAAAGAAGCCATACTTGGGCAGCCACTTTCTTAATTGAAGCCTTCCACAAGGATAGGCATACGAGTCTTCATACTCAAAAGCATTCATTTCTACGAGCAGTTGTCTGCCTTCAGCGACGACACCCTCACTAACATCACACCTTGCACTGTGGCCTGAAACCTCGTGACCAAATTCTTCTAGTTTTGCAAACCTAGAATCAAACTTAGATTTCATAACAAAGAAGCTTCCCCTTATGCCCTTAGACTTTAGAAAAGGCGCACCATTGTCTAATTGAGAAATGAGGGCATCATCATAAGTAAAACTCACTGCTGAAGAGGCTTCACCATAAGGCCACTTACAATTAGGGTTTTCAGGGCTCCAAGGCTCAATCCCAGATGAAGATAGAGTGATGAAGGCAAAGGAAATGAAAGTGAAATATTGGCCTAAAGACATTAGAAAATTCCTAGCTTTTAAGTGAATTGGTAAATACGCTGGGATAGTAATCTTTAATGCTGAGATGCGCAAGAGGCCGGTATATTTTATGGCCTAGCTCCTAAGGATGACCTTAAGAGCTTGTCCGATTTTTGAGGTAATATCCCGCTACTGAAAAAGAACTCAAGCAGCTCGCTTAATGGCGAGTAACTTGAGTCTTAATACCATTAGGGTATACAAGTCTTTAGATGAGTTTATAAGTTAAGTTATCGAGTGTATCCAGCTTGCTGAGCACACTTGAGTACAACTCCAAAAGGAGCAACCCAGAGGTTAGGATTATTCACTGTTTCTTTAACCATAGCTTCGTGAAAATACTTTGCTCTGCCATCAACATGGTGAAGGTGGTATACCGCCCAGCCGTCTCTTTGTTGTGCTGTCTGATAATGCCTACGAGCATGGTGCAAATTACTACTTGCTCCAAGTGAGAAACTTCCAACATGAAAGCGGTCAAAGTCATAGAGATTAACTACGCCTCTAACGCCTCTAGCACCAAAGAAGCCATACTTGGGCAGAAATCTTTGGAGTTGATATCTTCCACAAGGGTAAGCATAGACTTCGTTGTGATCAAAAGCTCCCATTTGATTAAGAAGCTGTCTTCCTCCTGCAACGACACTTTCGTTCACGTCACACTTGGCACTGTGGCCAGAAACTTCATGGCCAACTCTTTCAAGCTGAGCAAATTCAGCATCAAATCTTGAGTTCATAACAAAGAAGGTTCCTCTTGCTCCCATAGACTCTAAGAAAGGCGCGCCATTATCGAGCTGAGAAACAAGTGAGTCGTCATAAGTAAAACTTACAGCTCCTGAAGCAGCCCCATTAGGCCATTGGCAACCAGGGTTCTGTGGTGACCATGGTTTTACACCACGAGCAGATAGAGAAATATTAGTAATTAAAAAAGAAATTAAAATTATTCGTTGGAATAAAGACATTTGAAACTCCCCAGTTCTCAAGTCAATTTAAGCCTACTTGAGTATCAAGAAGACAATTATTGGGGAGAGGTTATTCTTTGAATTATGGGTTGGCCATCCGAATAAAGTAATAATTTCTATCAAGATAAAACTTACAGACTTGAGTAAAAAGGTTTGAAGTCTATTTATGCAGCATTAGGCATTTCAAGGGCCTTCTGAGCCGCTTTGTGATCATGCCCAATTTGGCTAACCATACGCCTGACAAAGAGATTTTCCCAAATATTACCGAATTGAAAATGGACACCAAGACCTCTTTCACCACCACAAGCGTGAAGGGCCTTGACTTGAGCGTGAACTTTTAGATTGAATTCCTTGTAAGTGAGTTCCATTTTTACCTTGTCTCCAACTTCTGCAACGCCTTTATATTTAATAAAGGCCCCAGTCTGAGAAATATTGAGTACATGTGAATTAATAATTTCCTCTTTCCCGATGAACTTAAAGACTAAGGGTAATTGCATACTGTAACGAGTTCTCGTCTCCCACCATCTAACTGAACGATCAAAGAAGGGTTTTCTCACTTCAGGAAGAGCAAAGTAGATGATGATCATCGTATTGATAAAGAGTAGAGCAAGTGAAGAAACAAAAGGAACTTCACTTACATAGGGCCAAGTGTATTGCTCATAGGTAAGGTGGGAGTAGATACTGTATATCTGCGCGCCAAAGAAAATAGAGTAACTCCATCTCTTAACACCTAGTAAGGCAATGCCGGCCATAGGGAAGAGGAACCAGAATTCAAAAATTTCTCTTGCGTTACTGATTTGGCCTATATTTGAAATGATTGTTGATAAGCTAAAGGGAGTTGTCACTTTAAAGTAAGCAATTTTGATCAAAGGCTCAATAATATGAAAGACCGCAATTAAAATAAATACCAGTGGCTTATGCTTCATACGACTCCATCAAATATTTGAACTAATAAATCTCTAACCTAGCTTAACAAGTAATTGAGAATGAAAGTAGAGATCCACTACTTTCAATAGTTTATATAAGATCTTATCGGGCACTTACCTTAGAAGCTTCACTAAAAGTGCCAAATTTAAGGGGTGCTCCAGTCAATAATTTGCTTACCATGTGATTTTAGATATTTATTAGCTCTACTAAAGTGCTCCTGACCAAAGAAGCCTCTGTGGGCCGAAAGAGGTGAGGGATGAACGCTCTTGAGAATTAAGTGCTTCATGGGATCTATGAGGGCCTCTTTCTTGTGGGCATAGGCCCCCCAAAGTAAGAAGACTATATTGTCGGTGCTGCTACTCAGCTCACTGATAAGAGTGTCAGTGAAGGCTTCCCAGCCTTTCTTCTGATGAGAAGCCGCCTTACCAGCTTCAACCGTGAGAACTGCATTAAGAAGGAGGACTCCTTGAGCGGCCCACCCTTCAAGATTTCCATGCTCAGGTAGAGTCACTTTCGTGGTCTGCTCAATTTCCTTTCTTATGTTCTTGAGGGAGGGGGGGAGTTTCTTCTGGTTTTTAGGAATGCTGAAACTTAGGCCATGGGCCTGATTTTCACCATGATAAGGGTCTTGCCCTAGAATAACCACTTTGGTGTCCACAGGTTTAAAAAAGCTGAGGGCTTTAAAGATATTTCCCTTGTTCGGGTAAATGGTTTCTTGCTTATACTGAAGACTAAGAAAGCTTTCTAGTTCTTTAAATCGAGGAAGGTTTAATTCTTCCTTCACTAACTTCTTCCAGCTGGGGGGAGTAAGATCTTTGAGCATTCACTTATCCTTTTATTTCAAATGGTATTTTGAGGTATTATGGGCCGTTTGAAACCAATAGGCCAAGGATTGATGGTGAAGATACAGATGAGTAGTGAGGAGGCGGTTAAAATGAAAAAAGAAGGCGCTATTTTTTTCAACAGGGCCTTCTCTTTATTAGTTACTTTAAATCGAAAATAATTTTAGTTATTTACTGAAAAACACTGAACAAGTGTCTTTGGTTGAGCAATTGGATTATCTGCTTGAAAGTAAATTACTGATTGATCACTTCTTTCAAGTGAAACAACAAGCTTCTTAGTACACTTTTCAGCAACTTTACCTGGCATATAGTGCTTAGCAAGAATTTTTACTGAAGAAACAGTAAGACCGCTTTCACTTTTCTCAAGGATGCTAGTGAAGTAACGTCTATAAGACATAGCTTGCATAACAGATGGCTTAATACACTTATTAACGCCACCGATACTACCACCACATCGACTTGGTGAGATAGCTGGTCTTGGGCGTGCTACAGGTCCACACTTTGGTGTTGGCTGACCAGGAACTGCAACAGCTCCGATACAGGCACTTACTGAACTTAAGGGCCCAACTGTAACTGCTACTAAAGCAGTCATGATTAAAGATTTCATTATTTCTCCTTAGAAATGGATGTTGTGCTATGCAGCATACTGCCTTCCCTTACTTGGAGCAATGAGGGCGGTAATACTTATAGGATGAAGTTAACTCCTACAGTGATTTCTTGAGTTTAAAACTCTGGAATCGATTTCCAAAGGGGGACTGATGAGGTGAAGAAGCAAGAATACTATTTTAGTGAAAATTTGGTGAAAAATGACCGAAGAGTGAGAATGAATTCAAAAGTCGTTCTCATGATAGCTCTCTTAACGCTTTCTTCTTGGAAGGATGTGTTTTCTTCTACTCAATGCCTTACTCTTACAAACTCTATTTTAGAAGATGATGTTGAAACGTCCGCTTGTGGGTCTATAGAAGCGGTCAGTGAATTCATTAAATCACTTGGCACAGTCTATGGTGACGGTGGTATCGGTGACGGTGGTATTGAAGGTGATGACACCACTGTCTTTGTCTTTAATGATCAACCTACTGTTAAATATGAAATAGGGGAGGGCGGAAGAATAGATATTAAAAATCAATTCTTAAACTGCACCACCTATGTTGAGACCGTTTTGGCCTATCTTGGTAATGAAGATGATATTGATAGTTTTCTCAATACGCTTATTCGTATTCGCTATAAAGAGGGTAAGATTTCATTTGAACAGAGAAATCATTTTCCAAGTGTGGATTGGATACCGAATAATATTGCAAATGGGGCCCTCGAGGATGTGACCGGTCAAGTTCATGAAAAGTTTCTCATAGCACGAGCTGAAATAAATAAGGAAGAATGGTTCAAAAAGCTAAGTGCTGATAGAATTCATATAAAGGGAGGAACAGAGGAAGAAAAGGCAGAGATGCTCAAAGAGCTGCGCAGTCGTGTGATCGACAAAGAGACTACGCTTGCTGAGCTGCCTTATGTGAGTCTTAAAGCTATATTTCAAGAGGGAACTTCTAAAGGTGAAAATCAAATATTAGGCCGTATAAAATCAGGGGATATTATCAATATTGTTCGGCCCAATTGGAATATAAAAAAGTTAATTGGAACGAATATGAATGTCTCCCATCAAGGTTTCGCAATTAGAAAGAAGGGGATTCTCTACTTTAGGCACGCTTCATCAAAGTTTGGGAAAGTGGTAGATGAGAATTTAGAAGAGTATTTAAGAAAATATAGAAGAAAATCTTCAATTAAAGGAATTAATATTTTGAGGATAAGGGCAGATAACGTAAGAGCTAAGTGAAGAGAAGGCACTACATTTTCAGCAGGACCTTCCCTTTATTCTTCTTTAAATACTGTATTATTAGTCAATAAAGAGGCACTGAACTAATGAACGAGGGTTTTGGCTGTTAGAATTGTAAACTACTACCGAGCCATTACTTCTTTCTACAGAAACAACTACGTCCTTTGTACATTTCTCAGCAACTTCACCTTGAATTTGGTCGCCTTTAAGGATTAGTAATTTAGCAACAGTTAAGCCTGTATTGTATTCCTTAAGTTTACCGTTAAAGAAACGTCTGTATGACATAGCTTGTGCTACACCAACGCCCATACACTTTGGTGTTGGTTGACCTTCTATTTTCGGTGCACCCATACAAGCATTTACTGAGCTTAAAGGTCCAAGTGTTACAGCTACTAAGGCAGTCATGATTAAAGATTTCATTTTGTTCTCCTTTGGGGTTTATTTTTCTTGTTGTGCTTGGCATTATGTTTTGACCTTCAATTAATATCTATAATCCTAGTAAAAGTTATAGAGTGCTGTATCGGTTTTCTACAGTTTGAATTCTCATCTTATAGAGTAATTTGATTGCCCTCTTCTTTTAGGTTAAGTAAGGCTAATGAAAAACTTCTCAAAATATACTTTCTTGATTCTTCTCCTGTGTTTTACTTCAACTGCTCAAGGAAGTGATCAACCTCTGTGTTCCTCTTCCGAAGTGAGGCTCTCTCTCTTAGCGATACCTTGCACGGGAAATCCCTTTTTGGGAGTTGAGGAGGGGTTCTTTGATCTTCCTGAAGTAGAACTTAATCTTGAAGATATTCAGAAGATATTTGATGGTTCTGAGTCTAGTGGAGGGCATG
>CALHBL010000096.1 GCA_937930825.1 uncultured Bacteriovoracaceae bacterium | reverse complement strand
CTCCAATCATAAGGGCATTGACTTCAGCTTCTCCAACTTTGTCTGCAAGGTGAATAAGTCTTTTCATAGCTTCGGACTTACCTACAATTTCTTTTTCTTCAATTTTAAAATTGCTGCTGATGTCTGAACTTGAATCTCGTTTTAATATTTCTTTTTCCTTAACTTCAATTTGTCTTAGAAGGGACTCATTAAGGTGCTTTGCTGCTAGGTACATTCTCATATTTGCAAGTGCATGGCGAAGCTCATTAAGTATCTCAAGAACTTCAGTCATATCATCACGAGAAAAGTCTTTATCGCAGTCTAGGCACTGGAAATGAATCGTAGAAATAACAATTCCCTCATGTGAGACTGGGATTGTAAGCTCTGCTCTTACACCCTCGTTATTAGCATCTACAAAGAGAGGATCTCTTTCAGTATTATTAGAAAAATAAGGCTTCTTTGTTCTAATAACATGACCAGCTGGACCAACTCCCTTAGTAAGAAGCTTTCCTTTTTTAACTAGTTTTCCATTCTTAGATATAATTTTAACTGAGCCGTTCTCTTGTACTAAACTTACTAGAGTACGATCTACATTCATGTGGTCATGAAGAAGTTTGCCTAGGATGGGAAAGAATACTGACTCATCAAGTGATGACAATAAAATTGACGCTACATCCTGAATCTTTGTTAAGTTTTTGGCCACCGAATCCATCATTTTATATCTCCTAGACATTAATTACATAAGTTATTAACTTTAACGCTATGCGTAACTAGATAAATGATACAATGTGTCTGAATTTTTTACAAGACTAAAATGCTCGGGTTTTATTAAAAACTACCTAAATCTGAATAAAAACTGCTACTTAGACCAGCGAGGTGTCGAACAATTCCCCATACTCTTGGTAATCTGCCCTAGGATATCCCCATCGCGAGTCATAATGTAAATATTTTGAACGGCCTTTGATCTAGAGATAACTCTCTGACTGCTAAAAGCTATGAACTGCCCATCATTTGAGTAGGTTGGGTCCTCATTGGAGCCAAAGTCCTTGGTCAATCGATGTAGATTGGCCCCGTTTTCATCAATTCTAAAGATATCAAAACGGTTATCAAGCCATGAAGCGAAGACAATCTCACTGCCATCTGCGGAGAAGCGAGGAGTGGCGTTAAACTTACCAACGTAGCTGATTCTCTTAACATTCTTCTCAAGGCCATTGGGATCAGCTGTATAGATCATCGGCTTTCCCCCTCCGGAGCGTCCACTTAGAAAGGCCATTTTACTTCCTGAGGCATTAATAGAGGGATCAACATCAGGTTGATAATGCTTCGTTATTCTTCTGGCGTCGCCACTCTTTAGGTTTAAGGAGTAAATTTCAGCATTTCCTTGGTGAGTCATCGTTAAAGCTATACTCTCTCCACCTGGCATAAAGAAAGCACCAGAGTTTATACCCTTTCTGGAAGAGACAACACGAGACTCTCCAGTCCTGATATCTAGTATGTACAGGTTAATATTTCTCTTCTTACTCTTAGAGTTTTTAATAAGACTATAAAGAACCTTTGAGCCGTCAAAGTTTAGGGCCGGAGAAATAATATTTCCTCTGTGATTCGTAAGTTTTTTAACGTTACCACCGTCAAAATCCATCATATAGAGCTCTTTAATTCCTCTGCTTCTTGTACTGCCCTTATCTGAAACGAATACTACTTTAGAACGAAAAATAGAACTCTTCCCTGTCATCTTTTGAAAGAGAGTATCGTTTGCTTCGTGAACTCTCTTCCTATAATCAAATGAGCTAAAACTTGTCGAAACTGACTCTAAAAGCTCTTTATTACGTACACTATAAAGTTCACTGTTAACTTTGAATGTATCAGGTCTTATTTTTTCAAATTTATTTAAAATGAAGTAACGAACGCCTGAACTGGCCAGAGAATCATAGTCCTTAGCGGTAGCTTTTGAATCATGACTTTGACTATTATGAAGATTGAACCTCTCCTTATAAAAGGAAAAGTCATTCTTAGCTAATTTTTCATACTTTGAAACCAAGCCTTTCTCATTATCAGTGAGAGTTCCAGTAAGACCTGCCCTAGAAATAATCAAACCATCTTTTTCAATATCGGCCTTACCAACGGCCACAACGGTTAGCCCCTCATCGGCACCAACTGAGAGAGTTAAGATAAAAAGTAGAACTAATAAGTTACGTATCATTTATTTTCCTTACACCATTATTTAAAGAGGAAAGCCTAAGAGAATATCCCCACTTAAAACACTTTTACTAATTTTTTCTTCAGGCACTGGAAAAGGTGATGCTTTCTTAACCGCCTCTAAAGCTCTCTTATCATATTCCTCATCACCACTAGACTCATAGACTGTCGCTCTAACAACTCTTCCTTCAGAACTAATAAAAACTCTAATTCGGGTCTGCAGCTCTTTATCTGCTAGATAACTGGGAATCGTCCAAAAAGGTTTAATGACTTGGGAAAGCTTTCTAGCATAGCTTTCTACTGCGGTTGAAACCTCTGCACTTCCATTTCCGACAAGAGAGTCTCCTTCTTGAACCTTATTTCCACTCTTTATTAAACCTTCCAATAACCTCTTCTCTTTATTACTTAAACCCTCTTGCGGCTGGCTTACCTTTTTAACCTTCTTAGCGACTTCTTTCTTAGCGCTGTAGCCTTTGAGAAGTTCGGCCAGAGATTTCTTCTTTACTACTTTCCCTTTCTTTAAGAACTCATTTCCTTTGTCAGGGACTTCCACTCGTTTTGGAGCAGGTGCTACCTCTTCTTTCTTGGCAGCAACAGACGCTGGTCTAGACTGAATAGCAGCAAGCTCTTTTAATGTTCTTTGCGGTAGAGCTACCATATCTACCCGCACTGAAGATTGAATAAGCTTGATGTTGATTTTTCGCTGCTTCTCACCTGCATTCCAGCTAAACCATGAAAGTCCACAGGCCAAGAGAACAAGTAATATATGAAGACCACTTGATCTTTTAGTATAAAATGAAAGTGGTCTAACATTGGCTAATTTCATTATTTGGCTTCTATCTCTGTAACTAAGGCAATTTTAGAAACTCCGGAATTTTTAAAAAAAGACATTAGCTTTGCTACTGCCCCATACTTAATGCCAAAATCGGCCCTAAGGTAGACAGTATCGGACTTAGATTCTTTAAATTTCTTTTGAATTAGCTTTATAATTTCAGATTTTAGAACCTTATCTTCTCCTATAAAGAGTTCATTAGCTAAGGTTAGCGACACTATAACTTGTTTAGTGGTAAGACTCATCGGATTGACCTCTTTAGTCTTAGGTAAATCAAGCTTAATCCCATTAAGCATTAACGGTGCCGTTATCATAAAGATAACGAGGAGAACCAGCATTACATCCACTAAAGGTGTGACATTAATATCTGCAATCATACCTTTCTTACCTTTAGAAATTTTAGCTCCCATGCCTACCTCCTAAAGAATTGTTCTTTCGATGCTATTAAGTAACTCTTGCTCAAATGATTCGATTTCACTATTTATAGTTCCTACGTCATTATTAAAAACATTGAAGAACCAAACCGCAGGAATAGCGGCAGCAAGTCCCACTGCAGTTGCAACAAGCGCTTCTGCAATCCCAGGAGCAACAGCATCAAGAGTAGCACCGCCTCCGGCCAGACCTGTAAAAGAGTTTATTATTCCCCAAACAGTACCGAAGAGACCAACAAAGGGAGAAACTGAGCCAATACTTGCTAAAGTGGAGAGCTTTTCCTCCATAACTAAATTGGTATTGTTAACCCCTTTCTTCATTGCCCTTTCAATAGAATCTAAACCAAAGTGCTGATAGTGGTTTTTTAGATTTTGCTCACCAGCTTGATCAATAAAGAGCCGAAACTCTCTATAGGCTTCCATGAATACCGATCTATATGCAGAATCGGATAAACTAAGAGCACCTCTTTCAACATCTCTTAAACTTTCAGAACTTCTAAACATGGCAAGAAACTGCTGATTGCTATCCCTTAAATTTGAAAAGAGTTTTCTCTTCATGAGAACGATGGCCCAAGAAAGTATGGAAGCTATAATCAATAGAATTAATACTCCCTTAACCACATAACCAGAATCTAAAATAATTTTCAATATATCTAATTCGTTTTCCATAAAACTCTCACTTCATTAAAGATTGGAAGCTAGTATAGCAAATACATTGGGTCCTTTTAAAGAAACAACAAAATAAAAATTAAGAAAGTGCATTACTTGACCAAACTACATCGATATTAGCTTGTATTTCTTACCTGCAAAGAAGGCAATCGCTAAAGAAGTAAAAACAGCAAACGCTATGCCTGTAACTGACTCTGACAAAATAAAGGGAGAGAAGCGACTCCCCCATAAAGGATCTAAACCAAAGAGCGTGAAGAAAGGAGCGACAAATAAAAGAGTTAGAGTTAAAGAGTGAAGCCAAACAAGCTCTGACCGCAGCTTTAAACTGTAGAAAATAAGAATAAAAGAAAAAATAATATGTGCGTTCCACTCAATGCCAAAGAGAAAAATAACCTTATGAATGAGAAAAGATATAGCAGAGAAGAGAACAACCTCAAAGCTCCATGCTCTTCTTTTCAATGGGATCGCCTTATTGAGAACGAGTATAAATAACGCATCCCCTCCAAACAGAGCAATATGCCCAAGATAGCTAATAAGCAGTGGATAGAAAGACCACTTATTAGCTATTTGGAACTCTGGTTTTCCTACAACTAAAAGAGCGATGGTCATGAAGACAATAGCGACGATTACCTCTAATTTAAAAAAGCCCCTAGCGCCAGAGAGAATATGCAGTAGTGGATTCCTCTCGCTTGATAGTATACCAATGAAACGACTCATCCCCCCCAGAGACAGTAACTTTCCTAGGATGAGCACTTCCCAGCCATGAAAGAAAATCCAGTCTTGTATGTCAGCAAGCCGATGATCAAGAAGAAAGTGAAAGAAAATGATGACTGAAAGAATAATCAGATGAGAAATAATATTAGCGAGTTGATAACCTAAGAAGTAATAGATATGTCTTGATAGTGGGTATTTTAAAAAATGAGATTTTTCAACCATATTTTGGGGCCCTAAAGGACTTTCTTTTTCTCGGGTCTCAACCAGCTTAACTGTAGCTCAGGACTAGGGTAAATCTTTAAATATTTTTGGTATAGAATATTCGTTTTTACAAGATTATCAATTTTACCAATCATTAGATAGTAACTATTCCAAAGCTTTGAGCTACTTCTCAACATTTGATTCATATTCTCTGTCACTTTGAATTGCTGCTTAAATGAAAAACCTTTATCGAAAATAAGGTCATCATAGCGAGAAGAAACAGTATTCATTAATTTAGAATTAAAGCTCTTTTGATAAAAATTTCCACCTATAAACTCATTCATTCCTGCAACACTAACATAGTCTTTAAAGAAGCCATTTTGAATACGAAGGTAGTCTTCAAATAAGAGAAGAGAGATTTCAAGCTTGGAGAGATCTAGAGTTCTAATAAAGGGCACACTCAAGAGAAAGATATACTCATTGGGATTAGAAGGAAGAGCAAAGTGTGTAACATCGGGAGAATTAACTAATAAGATTTTAAAGCGAACCTCATAAATCCCCATCGTTTCTAAGAACTCTCGAAAAGATGACTCTAATCCATAGTCAGGCTTTTTAAAGTCCCACTTTAAAACAGTTGCATTTTTAATAAGCCAATACTCAGAGAAAAAGCTCCAAAAGCTCTCAACACTTGGAATGTCATACCTACCAATCTTTTTTTCTTTTCTTTTTTTCTTCTTTACACTCCTAACCGCTTTCTTCTTCGCTACTTCAGTGCCTAGCCTATCTTTTCTCAATACCTTCTTTATCTTATCAAATTCAATCGTTTCTGAGACAGGAACTAACTCTTTGCTCTTACCAAGAACATGGGTAGGTAAAACCCCATCCATCATTAAAGTGATTAGCATCATTATAGCCATACCTCTCATCACTTAACCCTCGATCGACCAGTAATATACTGATCATAGAGCTTACCCCAATAATACATTTCAGTGAGAGATAAATTTAAATTATCAAAGAAGCGGGGAAACTCATCAGCAAAACACTCTGGCCTCTTAGAGCGAAGATAAGTTTTAGAGATAAATCCAATATAGGGGCCAACTTTTACTTTTAAAAAACTAACTCCTGAAGAGCTGATTTCAGTATTACCGATAACCTTAGTCGGATGCCCGCAACCAATAGTAGAGAGAGACTGAGAGTAACGTGAAGGACCCTTGTGTATATGGCCAAATAGCTTAGAAAAGTACATAACTTTTTCAGGTGTTTTCTTAGCAGCAAAAGGACTACTCGAACTTAGTATCAATAGCAAAGACATAACAACTCTGCCCATTTTAGACCTTCCACCTAAATTGAATAGTTTCCCATTCATGACATTGTGGGCATCTCCAAAAGATATCATCTGAGTTGTAACCACAATTTTTACAAAAGTGTTTTGTAAGTGACTGATGATAATTTTCAAGAAGCTTACCCACTTGCTCAAAAGCATCATCTCTCTTTTCTAATTGAATCAAGAGCTTTATATACTCTGTCTTGATGGCCTCTGATGGATTAGCAGAAACCGCTACAAAATCACTGAGAACAGTATAGGCTTCCTCTACTCTCTTCGCCTGCTTGAGAAGCCTAACCTTTGTTAGAACAACGGAAGGTGAAGTTGATAGTTCAACATCATCTATCTCAAGAAAGAATTTCTTGAGAATATCAAAACGACTTTGGTAAGCCTTTTTAACCTCCTCTTCTCCATTGAAGCCTTCACTCATCGATTCAAAAATAAATGAGGCGTACATCGGATGCTCTTTTAATAGCTCGAAGAGTAAATTCTTGGCCTGCTCCATATTTCCAGTTGTCAGATGAATACGAAGCCTTAAAATTTTTGCAGAGACAGAAGGAGCAAAGCGAAAGGCATCTTCAAGATCTTCATTACATCGAGCAAAATCTCCTTTTTCAAATAGCGTTTTCGCTTTTTGAACAAGTATATGACTGATCGTTTCTGCTTGATTCTCATGCCCCACTTTGGAGAGCATTATTCTATAATTATAGGCTTGATCCCAATTCTCTATATCTTCATAAATTCGGCATAGAGCTTGAATGACTTCATACTGATCTCTATTAATTCTTAGAACATCTTTGTAGGTCTCAATCGCTTTATCAATAAAGCCGCCCTTATCAAAGTCAATTGCAAGTTCTTTGAGTGACCTAAGCCGATCCGCTTCACTAATATTCTCTCTCGCAATTAAACTTCGGTGGATTGAAATGGCCTTTTCAATCTCACCATTACTCCGAAATAAGCCACCTAAGGCAAAGTATGTGTCTACTGTTTCACGATTAATGTCCACAGCATTGAGGAATTCTTTTATAGCAAGATCTTTATTCCCACTTATTAAGTACTGGGTTGCATTCAAGAACACTTTAGACTGGGCTTCAAAAATTGAATTTCGATACCTCTTCGAAAGCTTTACACCCGTATCTCTTTCAGTGAGATAGTGATAGATTAAAATCAAAGTCAAACCTACAGCAACAACTGCAAGCATATGACTTTGAAACCAAGATATATAAAAATCCAAAACTTATCCTATTTATAAAGTAACTTTACCTGACCCCCAGATTCCCTAAGGCCTTCTGAGAGTAGTTTAATACTTGTCACTGCTTGATCTAAGTTGTCCATTATCGCCCATAGACCAGTCTTTTTGCTCTTTTCTATATATTTAAAACCAAACTTACCTTCGAGCTTAAGCTCTTTATGAATTCGCCTTCCCGCCTGCCATAGACTTCCTATTTCATCTACAAGCCCAAACTTTTGTGCCTGCTGGCCACTGAATATCTGCCCTTGGGCCAATTCTTTTAAGTCCGTTTTTAATTTATCCTTTCTGGTTCGCTGAATATCACCCAGAAACTGATCATGTACGTCTAAAATTATACCTTTTAGCAGAGCTTTTTCTTCGTCAGTCATAGGACGGTTTGGCTGCCCTACATCTTTATATTTCCCAGACGTAATATTATTCTGCTTAACCATGGCAAAATCATAGAGCCTCGAGAGGTCCATGAATTGCATGATAACACCGATAGAACCAGTAAGAGTCCCTGCGTTCGCATAAATTCTTCTTGTAGCTGCTCCAAGATAGTACCCACCACTAGCGGCAATACTTCCAAAGCTTGCGTAAATGGGCTTACCTTCTTTACCATTTGAATCTGTAAAGAGTTGATCTATTCTTCTAATCTCTTCATACACTTCTTGAGTTGGTCCGACAGCGCCACCAGGACTATTAATTCTTAGTATAATGGCCTGAGTATCTTTGTCTTCTTCAGCTTCTTGGACAAGGGCCACCAGACCCTTTGCGGTCATAATCGCACCATTAACTTCAACAACAGCTATTGAGGTATTCTCACTCTCCGAAAATGAAGCTCCCTTTGTTTTTAAATTTTTGACAGTATATGAAGCAAAAATAAAGAGCATTACAAATGAGAGAAAAATAATCAGGAGAATACCAAAAACTGATCTATTTTGATTGCTGGCCACTATTAGTTCCTTTAGAAATTAAGCTCCTTCTATTGTCCCAAATAATTGATTTTTCGTAAACAGAAGGCTTTTTTACCTGTCAGAAAAGATCAATTAAGGCCTTATTAACCCTAATGTTTGGCGGCTTTACGCCGATAAGCAATAAGTAAGATTAGTTTATGAATTTGACTCACAGGATTAAAAATGAAAATAACTCATGCCTTGCTCGTTGCCTTCTTTATGGGAATACTAGCTCAATCATCTTTCGCAAATGAATACAAGGCACCCTCAATAAAGTGGAATTCATCTCATACTGACTCAAAGGCTGAAGTAGTTAGCGAGAGAAATTTTAATGAGTTTGAAGAGAATTCTTACAAAGTGGAAGAAGGTCCTAGTACTCGGAGAAACCTTGCAAGTGAAAAAGTAGAAAAGGATGGAAGAGACCCATCATCTGAGAAACAAGACAAAGACAAAGCTCAAGACTGGCAATATCAAGAGTAGCCTAAACCTCTTCCCCATGCCAAAGGTTCAGCTTATCTTCCATGGACTTCAATTGGCCACATGCTGCTAGTATGTCATCGCCTTTAGTGGCCCGAATTGTACAAATCAGACCAGCTTTCATAAGAGCATCCTGAAACCACTTTATTTTCTTGTCACTTGGTCTTTTAAAGTCACTTCCAGGATATTCATTGAATGGAATTATATTCACTTTAGATTCTTTCTTATTAAGCAAAGAAATCAAACCATCAATATCTTCTTGGCGATCATTATAGTTATCGATAAGGATATACTCATAAGTAATATGCCGGTGTGCCTTTAGAGGAATACTCCTGATCGCAGCAAACAGCCTATCTAAATCATAGGCCTTATTTATCGGCATGAGCTCTGTACGAATATCGTTGTGAGCAGCATGGAGTGATATAGCAATATTGACAGGTGGAAAATCCCAAAGTTTTTCAATCTGAGGAACAAGGCCAGATGTAGAAAGGGTCACTTTACGCTGGCCTAAGCCTAAACCATTTTGTTCTAAGAAAATCTGGGTTGCTTTTTTTACATTTTCAAAATTATGGAGAGGCTCCCCCTGCCCCATATAAACAATATTACTGAGCCTTGTATCAAGAGAAACATTTTCATGTAACCACTTAGTCACAGCAACGAATTGACCAACGATTTCGGAAGCATCGAGATGCCTAGTGAGTCCCATTGTTCCTGTATGACAGAAAGTACAGCCAATTGCGCAGCCGACTTGAGATGAAATGCATAGAGTAAGCCTATCTCTTGCAGCTATAGCAACAGTCTCAACTGTTCTGCCATCATGCATACCTATTAGAAATTTTCTGGTGCCATCTTTTGAAAGACCATGCCAAACAACTTTAGGCAAGTCTATAGTCATATTTTCTTTCAAATGTTCTTTTACTTTCTTTGAAACATTACTCCAGTTTTCTGGATCATGTTCCCAGTTCTGATACAACCAATTAAAAATTTGCTTAGCTGCAAACTTAGGAAAGCCCTTTTCAACGAAATATTCACCGAGCTCATCCATTGGAAAGGAGAATAGAGAAGGCAACTTATTTTTCATTTCCACCAAACTTAAGGCCCAAAAGCCCTGTTTCTTCAAGGTCTTATAAAACCTTCAATAATTACGTATAAGCACACTAGTTACCGTTTTTTTAGGTGCTTAGCAACGAATCTATGAAAAAAGTTCGAGTCTGTTAATGCCTTCTTAAGTGTAAGTACTTGAAACTAAAGGTCATCGACTGAAGCTTCAATGGACATGGCCTTGTGGTCTGATCCTTCAATGCTATTATGAACTTTAGAGGCCGTAACCTTTAAGTCTCTTACAAATACATGATCAAGGGTATTTCCAAAAGTTGTCATCCTGCCATCATTATCAAAGCTCACTTCTTTCATTGAATGATTCTTCATCAGCCCTCGCACCATATTCAACTTAGCTTTAGACCATGTATTAAAATCCCCCGCAAAAACAACAGGACCCTTATGAAGATCAATCGCTTTAAGTGCTTCGAGAATCATATGCATGAGTTTCTCGGTGGATACAAAATTAATCGCATGAATATTTACAGTTAGAAGGTTCTTGTCGGTGCCTCTCAAATCAAAGGTTGTAAAGCCTGTCATTTTTGGAGTTGCCACAAAAGGCTCACGATACTTAGATCTCTGCCAATTAACACTTACTGGCTTATATTTTGAAGCAGTTGCAACTCCAGTTCTTGCACCATCTTCCCCCTTGTCAAAGAAAGAGGTCGTCAAATGATAGCTTCTCTGTCTATCTTCTTTGATCGTATTTACCATCCTAGGGTTTGTTAAAATTTCCTGAAGCATGAGAATATCAGCATTCTTGGCTATCTCTTTATAGTCCTTACTCCAAGAGTCTTTTGCCCCTTTATACATATTCCAAACAAGAAATTTAATTTTTTCAGGTGCAAGAGAGCCAAGCTCTTTTCCAGTATTTAATTTCAAAACGACATTATCATCTTTAGGTATAGTGTAGCGATCTGCCTTGGCAATTTTGCCATAGGCTAGAGAGAGTAAAACAATTGTTACTAAAGCTCCATATGATTTCTTATCAGGTACCATCCGTTGTTCCTTTGTCCGTATTATTTTTCAAGCCCTCGTCATTATTCCTTAACGAGCCTATTAGAATTATATACCGCTACTGGAAAGGAATTCAAGTATTGAAAGCTCACTGTGGCTTGAATCCTCGACTGGTATTGATGCCAAGCGCGAACTGCTTGGCCCTTTTTCCTCACTAAACCCTATTATCAGTCAGTTAATTGAATATTTTATTGAAAAAATTAGATTTACCAGCATCTGGGTTTTCCATGAAATTACCACTTTCCTGTAATTTACTTACAAGCTCTTCACTAGTGAACGAGTCCAGTAAAATTTGATTATACTCATCCACAGAAATCAGAGAAGCCCCCTTTGCCAAGAGCTTTTGACTTAATTCAAATGAAAATTTTTGTAAAGCCTCTAAGTCAGAAAAGTCCGCAATTTCACCTTCCCCAATAATTCGCGGCTCTTTAGCACTTGAGTTCATGTAAACTTCCTCAAGGCTTGACTCATCTACTGGCCCATATGAGGTAAAAAGAGAGAGGGCCTGATATCCTCCAGAGAGACCTTCAGGCACAGAGTAAATGACACTGATAATTTCTTCCGAATAGTTATTACTCATGAGAAAACTCCGAAGTCCAAGGATAGAGATCCATCTGGCATAAGCTCTATATCTATTTCTTTTTGGCCATGATCAAATTTAATCTTATTTTCGTCTAAAACTTTGAGAAGGCGAAAAGTTGAAGGAACTTGAAATTTAAATCTTTTCTTATAAGAAGAAGGATTATAAATGCTCATTCTTCGCACTTCTTCGTAGCCCAGCTCTTGGGTATTACTCCCTCTTACTTTCCAAGCTATTTGAACACCTTCGGGAGGAACAACCACCAAGTGATTAATTTCAAATGTAGAAATCAATCTATGCCAAAAGTCGAGTACCTTCTTATCCTCTAGATCAATGAGGCTATCGCCATCAAAGACAACAAGCCTACCTTCACCTAAAGTTGTATTCACAATCGACGTGTGAAGTTTCACTTTCTCTAATTCTAAATTATTTTCGAGAAAGAAGGCTTCAAGTTTTTGCTGATACTCTCGATCAAGACCGGACCGATTGAGAATGACATTTCCTCCGCTCATAAAATTCTTAAGCATATTATGAAAAAGCTTCTTATTCATGGCGACCCCATGAAAGAAGTGAATATTTTCTGTGCTTGACTCTTCATCAAAAGAGTATGAGTGACTGCCTAGATCGCTATAGCACCAAGAGTAATACTTTTGAAGATAGTCCCAAAGACCTAAGTCGGCCCAACCAATTGTTTCGGGAGAGAACTCTAGAGTTAAATCGAAGACCTCAAAAAACCTCTTTGGAGCAAAGAGAGATGAAGTATCAGCTTGAAAAGAGTGAGCATTAAAGCGGGTCTCTACAAAGGAGCTTGTAACAAGTTGATCAAGCATCTTGCCAAGAACTCCCTTCTTAAGTCTATTTGGAATTAAAGAACTACTTGGAAGAGTCTCTAAGGACAGAGTCTCAAGCAGGTCTTGGCAGTACTTGCTTGTTGAATCCCTTTGATGAATGCGATGAAAGAAGTCTTCCTCTGCTCCGCCAAGAAAACCAACTTGGAGTTGTCCCTCCCAATTTCCCGACAAACCATCTCCACAGGACTGCATATAAATATCACGAATCATTGAGGTAAACTCTAC
>CALHBL010000095.1 GCA_937930825.1 uncultured Bacteriovoracaceae bacterium | reverse complement strand
AGAAGAGCAAGAAGAGGATCAAACCGAAGTTACTGATCCTGCTGCTCCCCTTGGAGCTTACGAAGAGCTAGAAGAAGAGTATACGGAAGTTGAAGTCTATGTGGATGAAGATGGAAATGAAGTAACTCCTCAAAAGAAAATGGGCTTCTTTGCAAGGCTAAAGCAGAAGAGAGAAGTTAAGAAAGCAGAAAAAGAGAAAGCCAAGAAAGTACAATTAAAAGGAACTCCTAAGGCCCGTGGAGCTAAGCTCAATATTTCAGCAGGGAAAATAAAAACTTCTACTGCTAGTATCTTTAGTCGCTTCTTAGGTTTTATTTTTAATATTATATTCTATTTACTCTTTATCAATTTAGTCCCCCCTCTGCTTATTGAGCACTTCGATATTGATATTTTTAAAATGCTCTCGCCGCTTGTTGAAATGATTACTCCCCTATTAGAAAAGGGCCATGCTGCGCTTGTGGCGATTCCCCAAGTAGAATCTTTGCTTGCCAATTACCCTGAGGTTCAAGAAGGACTTCAAAATAGAAATCTATTAGAGAAGCTGGTTGCTTTTATCCTCTATGATATCTTTTTTGGCCTTATTCTTGGTGTAGGACTTGGCCAGTTCCTTATTGGTCTCACTACGGAAGGCTCATTTCTAATAGTTAGGGCCTTAAGCCCGCTTAGAGTTCTCTTTGGTTACCTGACCCTCCCTCTGCTCATATTTGATATTCCGATACTTCTTAAGAAGGCCTCTTTTAAAGAAGTTATTTCATTCACTCGAATTATAAATAGATCTCTTTTCTTCAATATATTTTCGGCGCTCATTCTTATGCCCATTTTGATCTTTATCATAGGAAACTATAAGTTATTACCGGAGATCCTTAAGTTACCAGCGCCAATACAGCATACGGAAACTAATTATGATGTTAATAAAGGCTCGTTAAAAGAAGTAGAGTTCTATTTAAGAAGCTATGGCTTTAATAGAGAAGGAAAGACTTTCTTTCGCCCCGAGGTTGAAATTATTCCAACTCTCACTGGTAAAGGTATGCCTAAAGACTCTCCACTCACCTTCTTTAACAACAAAAAGAATCACAGCATTACCCTTCACCCCCAAGTAGAGTTGATCGCTTTTAAAGAAATTTTTAATATTTTAGAAAAAGACCCCACCTTCTCTATTCGGCACAGTCAAGTACTGAAGACTTTTGAAGAAAGTACAGCTGATGAAAGTGGAGTCGAAACTTTCGAAATGGGACAATCTCAATTTTTGATCAAGTCTCTTTATGAAGTTTTTTCTCTAAACTATAAGGATCCTATAAGGGCCTTAAGAACCTTAGGCCCATTTATCGGACCTTACGATGAACTCAAAAATACTATTCTTGAAAAGCTTTCTATAGGAGAAGTTCATAAGGTCGACCTAGCTCAAACAGCGAACTCTAGTTATTTAAAACTATCTCTTAATGAACCGGCTAAGGTTAGTTACCTCATCGGCACTTCATCAAAGGGCCTCAATTTTATAAAAATAGAGTCTACTAAGGGTAGCTCACTACTTTCCAAGAGAATCTTAGAAAGGCTCATCATTCAACCTGGGGAATTTAAGAAAGACTACGCACAGCTCATGAAAGAGCTTAAAAAAGATAAAGAGAAATTCAACCGCGGCTTTATGGCCCATGCCATTCTTACGCGTATTACTGAGTCAGGGCCTTTAAATTCAACTGAAATTCGCTTTTTTACCGATTATTTTATGACAATGGCCGCAAAAGCGATTAAAACCGAGAACGAAAGCTTTCAAGTACTTTTACAAGATACAATGCAAGTTATGGACAAGGCCCTTTTAAGACTTAAGAAGCGTAATGAAGACAAACTCTTATCAAAGCTTAGACTAGGACTACTTCGCATCCAAAAAGCATTATTGAAGAAGGATTTAAGGTTTTTCAAAATAAATAAAAAGTAAATATACTGAACCCCTTTAGGAACTCAAGTATATTAACTAAAGGCCAAATGACCATGACGAAAGACAACTCTCCAATACAAGAAAGAGTTAAGAAGCATTTTTCTTTTAAACTTATTCATGAAGATAAGCATACGGGAGCAAGGGCCGGGGAGATCATTACCCCTCATGGAAAAATTCCCACACCTGTCTTCATGCCAGTTGGAACCCACGGTGCCATAAAAGCACTTCAGCCCACCTACCTTGAGCAAATGAATGCTCCTATTCTCTTATCAAATACCTATCACCTCCATCTCTCTCCAGGCTCAAAGCTGGTAAAGAAAGCAGGTGGCCTTCATAAATTTATGAGCTGGGACCGCCCCATTCTAACTGACTCTGGTGGTTTTCAAGTCTTTTCATTACAACGAAAGTCCATAACTGAAGAAGGCGCAGAGTTTAAAGATCAAAAAGGTTCTAAAGTTCTTCTAAGTCCTGAGACAAGTATAGAAATTCAGCAAAACCTTGGCTCTGATATTATGATGGCCTTTGATGAATGCATCCCCTACCCTGCCGATCGTAAATACACCAAGAATAGTATCGATCGTACCCATCGCTGGTTAGATCGCTGCATCAGCACTTGGGATAATGAGAAGCAGGCACTCTTTGGCATTATTCAAGGCTCTACTTTTGATGACTATAGAGATGAGTGCTTAAGAGAAGTCGTGGCAAGAGATCTTCCTGGCTACGCCATTGGTGGTGTTTCAGTTGGGGAAGGCCCAGAACTCATGGAAAAGATTGTCAAGAGAACAGCTCCCATGATGCCCAAAGATAAGCCCCGCTATGTGATGGGAGTCGGCAATCCGGAAGATCTTATGATGATCTGGGAAAATGGAGTTGATATGAGCGACTGTATCATCCCAACCAAGTTTGCTCGTGGGGGAACCCTCTTTACTTTCAGAGGAAAGATTAGAATCAGACATAGAAACTATAGAAGAGACTTCTACCCTATAGATCCTAATATCGACTGCTACGCCAATAGAAACTTTTCGCGGGCCTATATCAAACACCTCTTTGATTCCAATGAGATCCTAGGTCAGATCCTAGCGACAGAGCATAATATCGCCTTCTATAAGACTCTGGCCGAGAAGGCCAGGGAGGCCATACTAGAGGACCGTTTTAGAGAATTTAAACAAGAGTTCTTAGAAAACTATAGTAAGGACTAATCAGATCTCTCTTCCGCAAATGAAATCTTAACTGGCACAAGCAAAAGGAAGTCAACAAGAACTTGTCTGACTTCCTTCATAAGCAAAACCCAATAAGCTTTAAAGCTCCGACTCAATAGCGTGACTGAGAAGCTTAGTTAATTTTTCTAAATCTTCGAAAGTTATATTGTGGAACATGGCGATTCGAAATTGATTACGCCCTAGTTTCCGATAGCCCTCAATATTGTAAACAGCACCAGTGGCCGCAAGCCTGGCAATTAACGGGTTCACATCAATCTTCTCATCCACATCTATGGTCGCAACAGCACTCGAGCGATACTTCTTCTCTTTAATGAAAGGACTTAAGTAAGCTTTACTTTCGGCCCAGTTATAAATGAGTTCGGCCCTTCTCTTGGCCTCTTCTTGAACTCCAGCATAGCCGGACCTATTCATTAGTTTAATTTGTTCATTAAGGTAGAAGAAGGTGGTGATAGAGGGGGTGTTGTAAGTTTGATTCTTATCAGAATTATCGATGGCCGTTTTCCAATTCATAATATCGGGAACATAGCGAGAGTCATCTGCAGCAATTTTAAGAGCGCGGGCCCGGGCCTTAGGAGACATAATGGCGATATAGAGACCGCCCTCACTGGCGAAAACTTTCTGGGGTCCAAAGAAGAACAGGTCAACCTTTGAAATATCACAGGGAACCTGGCCTCCCCCACTAGTAGCATCCACTGCTAGAATAGTATCTTTATCTACTTCTGGGAGGGAATCAATAATGACACCAGTGGAAGTTTCATTCAGGGTGCAGCAAATCATATCGGCGTCAGCACGATTCTCTACTGTTATACCATTTCCGAATTCAACAGCACAATTCTCAGCTTCAATCCAAGGCACCCTATTATGGGCCTTGTACCACTTAGAAGAAAACTCACCACAAGTGTAGTGAACTGATTTCTTCTCAACCATCCCCAGTCCTATACTATCAAAGAGAAAGGTTGCCCCTCCATTGCCAAGAACGACACTATAGTCCTCTGGCAGATTGAAGTATTTTCTCAAACCTTCTTGAACTTCTTTAACTAAGTTCTTAACTGCAGGTTTACGATGAGATGTTCCAAGGAGTTCATGACCAGTAGCAAGTAAACTCTTCACAAATTCACTAGGAATTTTAGATGGACCTGAACCAAAGCGTGGGTCACTGGGAATTAGCTCTTTTGGTACTTCATAATTTTCAAACATAGATAGTCATCCTGGTTAAATTTTCAGCGCGGAAGAACTTGATTAAACTCTGGCTTCAAACTGACGTAAATTGAATCCTTCCCCTAAAATAATCAACCTAGTTTAACCCTAAGCGCTTTACTTGAATAGAGAAACGATTGCCATAACACAGAGCTTTTTGCGACAATAAATAATCAAAGGATTGAAATGAAGCTCCCCAAAATAATGATAAGTACCATCGCCGCAGTTAAGCCGACTTTTTTTATAGGCTTTAGCTTTGCATTACTCTCCTGCTTAACGGCCAATGCTCAGTTTTCGGACTTGAATCTTGGCGCAGGGCTAATGAATCAAAGTATTGGGAAATTTCAAGATAGTAGTGATGGCTCCAAATCAAAATTCAACCACCGCCTCACCCTAGAAGCAGGCCTTGAGTATGATTTAAATTCTGACTTCTTCTTGGCCGGTGACTTTGGGGCGCTGTGGCCCGGAGGAGCTGATGAGGACTATATAAGCAAGAAGGTCTTCTACTTTAATTTTCATGCCGGCTACTCCCTAAGCGAAGAGTTCGATCTTCGTTTAGGAACTGGAATGACTCTAACAACTATTAGTGGAGATGGAGGAACTACAGAACTTCAAAATGGTGTAGGAACGACTTCCTTCATCATACCGGATCAATCAACAACGGCCCGTAATATAACATTTAATATTGCAGGCCTCTATCACTTCCATCCTGAATATTCAGTCAAACTAGAACTCTTAGTTTTCAACTTGATTAATTCAAGAAATAGAACCTTTAACTACGCTCTTACTGCTCGCTATCACTTTGGAGACTCACTATGGAAAGACTAATCCCCCTCTTCTTACTTGCCCTCAGCTTCTTGCCAAGAGTTCATGCCTTCACTCTCAATAACACTGTTAGTGCGGCCTTTGATCAGGATGAAGTTAAAATTAATGTGGCGGCCCACTCTTGCTCGAACCTTGGGATTACCAATGATGAACTCTTAAGTCTTGCTGAAGAAGCAGGGGCCAAGTACTGGAATAAGGTTCCGACTAGTCGAGTTCGCCTCGTTAGAGGTCAAGTCATTGATGTCTCCACAGATTTTCAAACAGGCCTAGTGTGTTCAAGTCAGGCGGGGGGGAGCTGCGAAATTAATCCCGCCCTCTCTGTAGCAAATGATATCACTATTTCCTGTAATACTAATCTTACTAATTTTTCAAACTCAAACTCGGTGCTGGGAGTAACTGTCCCTAATAATGTATCGGGACGAACCATTACCGGGGCCCTCTTCTTACTCAATGATAATGTGAATAATTCTTTTAGGACCAAATCAAATAGTGAAAAAATGGCCATCGTTGCCCATGAGCTGGGTCACGCCTTGGGCCTAGGGCATAGCTCACTTGATAAGAATTTGATGTATTTTCAAAGCTTGGAAAGCCGTCAGGCCTTGGGTTCTGACGATGTTGATGGCATAACCTACCTCTACCCAGTAGAACAGCCCACTGGTGGTTGTGGAACTGTCGCCTATATCGATCCCCCCCAATCAGGAGGACCTTTTATCGCGACTCTTCTCTTTGCCCTTAGTTGCGCCTTACTAGTGGGCTTTTCGCGAAATGAGAAAAAGAGCGTCCCTTCTCTAAGCAAATAGCTTCGTAATTAAGAAGATAATCCAGCTCTTCTTTAGAAAGAAGAGTTGGGTCAATGAGATCGTGCCAAAAACCAATATAAACCAGATTTTCAAACTCAAGCTGGCCATCTCCTGCTTCTTTTACAATGGCAATATTCTCTAGGCGAATTCCGCCAATACCAGGTTCGTAGTACCCTGGCTCTATTGAGCCTACTAGTCCTGCCACCATTGGCGTGTCACTAAAAGGTGTAATGCTATAACCCCCTTCATGAACATTTACCCCCACTCCATGGCCTGTCCCATGAGCAAAACTAAGGCCGTGATCTTTTAAAGGAGCGCGGGCCAACTCATCAAGCTCTCGGCCTAAAGTTCCTACACTAAAAGTTGCAGTCATCACTTTAATAAGCCCTTTAAGAACAAGAGTATAGTGAAGAATTTGAGACTCACTAGGAATCCCTAGGGGAATTATTGTTCTGGTGCAATCGGTTGCAAAGCCTTGCTCATAAATAGCACCGGAATCTAAGAGAACAAATTCTCCCTCAATTAATTTCTTTTCAGCACTTGGATTTCCAAAGTGAATGATACTGGAACTTGCTCCGAACCCAGAAATCGTTCTAAAACTTTGAACCCTAGCTCCCTCTATCTTGTAGAACTTTTCTAATTCATTACGAAGCCCTTGTTCAGTAACTCCTCGCCCAGCTCGAGCACTTACAACCAAAGAACTAAGAGCGCTAAAAATGGCCCTATCGCTTCTCTCAAAGCTCTGTCTAAAGTATTGATGCTCAAAGGGAAGCTTTACCGCTTGCCAGTGAGCATGGTAACTGCCATGACGCAGAATCTTTTTAGAATCAACGACGCAATTGAGCTGCCAGTAATTTTGTAAAGTCGTAAACTTCTCATCTATTGTGACTTCTTTATCTTTTAAAAGAAATTCACTCATTCGCTCAAAGTCTTTTAGCACGTAGAATTTTCGCCAAGATGTTTCAAACTCTTTGCAGAACTCGAGCTGTTCAGAAGAGACAAAAATATGAAGAGCATCTTGCAGCATTATCGCCACACCACGAAAGGTTCCCTGGTAGGGCAGAAAAGCCCCTCTAAGTCCACTTGCCCATGCGAGTGTATCAAGAGCATTAATAAAGGCCGCCTGATTACTTTTAAGATTCTTTTGAGCTTGAGCAGCAAAGCGCTTACCACTTTGCTCACTCACTTCCCAAAGAGGCCCATAGAAGACAGGAGCTTCAAAGCCAAGCTTCTCGAAAACCTCTTCTTCACTGAGTCCGATCAGACAACTTTCTTTAATTCCATTCATTAAATTAAGGGGAGTTCGAGGGCCAACAACGGCCACTTTCTCACCTTCTTTAATCTTACTTAATAATTCTTCCCTCAAAGAACTTCCGTAGGGAATTTTTTCTACAATCACTAAAGCTGGATCACACTCGAGGTCGGCCTGCTCGTGGTAGCGCCCATCCACATAGAGGTGAATCATTCCCTCTTTTGTAACAATGGCCTCGGCCACCGACCCCGTAAAGCCTGTAACAAAAATACGAAGAGAGTCACTTACCGGGACATATTCACAGAGGTTATGATCAAAACTGGGCAAATAGAAGAAGTCTGCTCCAGACTCTGCAACGATGCTTCTTAAACACTCTTTAAACTCTTGTGAACTCATTCTCATTCAAAACCCTAGTATTATTGGTAACTTAAACCACCCAGCTCACTCTTATTAAAAATAGTTGAGGAAATGAGTAGAAAAAGCTCAAGAAAAAGACCCTTTTGGTCGATTATAATCATACCAGAGGAATAGGAAATGAAAATATCAATTAATCAACTTGTTATGCTTTGCTTAGGTCTTTTCTTGTTAAAGATAACTGTTGGCGACCATTACAGACAAACCCAGGGAGATCTTTCAAGATCACCCTCTTCTGTAACAAGAATTAAGAGTGTTCAAAGTAGAGGTCTCAAGGGAGCTCTTGTGAGACAGGGAAGATTTTCAAATCTTATGAATAAGACCGAAGGTAAGGTTTCTATCAATTAAGTTAAGATCTCAGTACTACCGACAAACTGCATAGACACATGCTACCTGATCCAAAGAAGAAAAAATATTTAATGAGCATGATTTCTCAGTTGAGGAATTAATCAAAGCTACAGAGTCTTCGTATACATGACCCACAGTAATTGGCGCTTTCTCACAAGCTTGACTCTCATCTTGAGATTGAGAGGCCTTTAAACTGCAGTACATCTCATTAAAGGCCTTCATATCACTTTCATCTAAAATATCTTCTGAGCATAATTTATTGAGTTCAAGAGTCTCTTCAATAAGATAGAGAGTCGTGGTCGTATCAAAGGCGAATGTGGAGAAAGTCATGCTGATCAATCCAAGAATAAAGTATTTCATGTGGTGTCCCTCAATTTAAATTCACAAGAATTAGTCTTAGGAAAAGAAGAGATCAACTTCAAGTAAATTTTCCGAAGTTTGAAATTACTTCAACCAAAGGACCATTTAAGTAAAAATTTCCTTAAACTGATTACCCCGATCAGCATAGTTCTTAAATTGATCAAAGCTTGGAAAGGCAGGAGAAAAGAGAATGCAGACTCTTTGACTGCAATTGCTTTGAATCCAGTTCTTTATTCCTTCAAGATTCACAACATCAATAAGCTGCGGCCACTGTTCTTTTAAATTTGCAACCGCTTCTCCTATGCCAAGAATATGCAGGGTTTCACTATCTATATAACTTTGCTGATCAGCTTCGGGTAAGTCATTCTCCCCTCTTAACTTCCCACCGATGATGAGAATAACGGGAACTTCTTTTTCCCTTACTGCTTTTAAAGCACTTAGTGTTGCTTGCCAATTGGTGCTCTTGGCATCGTTGTAGAGGAGATGCCCATTGAAAGAAGGGCAAGCTTCTACCCGGTGCTCAACTCCCTTGAAGTTATAGAGGCTCGATGTAAAGGTCTCTATTGGAAGAGAAAGGTTATTCTTCTTAAAGTATTCCGAAAATACTTTCCAAGCAAAGGCAATATTCTGCCTATTATGCTCACCTACTAATTTCACTTGCTGCCAATCTATGAAAGTATTTAGTTCTTCCAAGTAATCAGTTGGTAATTCTTGGACTGCCCCTTTTACAAACTTAGGAACTGGGCCTGCTCCTGGCCCAATAAATATTGAGTCGTCTTTATTTTGATTTCTAGTTAACTCCCACTTTGAAAGACGGTACTCTTCAACACTTTCGTAGCGCTCTCCGTGATTAGCAAAGAGGTTGAGGTAGGCAGCAATGGAAGGTTTAAAAGTTTCTAACGATTCACATTGAAAACTAGACATCTCCAGGAGAACTAGGTCGTACTCACTGCGCGAGTGATAAATGGTTGAAAGAGGAATACCAATATTTCCCCCGGTGAAAATCTTTACACCGGCGGCCTTAAAGGCCTGATCAAGAAAAGTAACAGTGGTTGTCTTACCATTGGTTCCGGTGATGGCAATGGTATCTCCGTGGTAGCCTTGGGAGCACCACTCAATTTCATTCCATATTTTCACACCATTGCCATGAGCCTCTGTCAGTGTCTCTTTAGAGCGAGGAATCCCAGGAGACAGAAGAATCAAATCCACTAGGCCCAAGGCCTCACTTGCAGCACTTTCTTCATAGAGCTCAGGAATGACTTGAAAATCAAACTGACCAAGCTCAGTTTCAGAAGGTCTCTGCCCGTTAACAATAATCAGCCGCTCTAGAGCAATATCCTGAAGCGCCCCCAAAACGGCCAGCCCAGTCACGCCCAGCCCATAAACGGCCACTTTCTTCCCTGATAAATCCATATGCTACCATTCCTTGAATCACTATCAATTGAGTATATAGTCCTTCTGCTTGAGTTTTCAAGTATTGAAACTCACTAAAAGGCTTCAATGCTAAAGTGGCCCAAAGACTCAAGTCACGCGCTTTAGGCGTGCTGCTTGAACTCCTTTCCAGTAGCGGTATACAAGGCTTTATTAGAGAATTTAGACTTAAAACTCTAAGTTAAAAGAGCGACTGAGAGTGAGACCAGCTGTCGAATTTGAAAAACTGCGGGCATCTTCACCAAATTCATTCATACTATTGTCTCCTTCATAATTCCCAACAAAGAGACCAAGAGCTATTTGGTTTTTGAAAATATAGCTAACAGAAAATTTATGATTTGAAGTTGATCCTTCATAGGAAGCCACTCCTGCCTCATTGAAATTAGAGAGAAGATAGTAATTTACTCTAAAAAGAAAACTTCTAAAGGTATAGTCTAAGTAGAACCCAAAAGTACTTCCCGAAAAGTCCCCATGAGAAATATCATTCGTTAAAGCCGACCCTATTACATCTTTGGCATGAAAGTTAGTAAAGCCATAATCAAAACCGAAGCCAACAGACTTGTAACGAGCTCCCAAAAGAAGACCAAGAGCATAGCCGGATGTTTCACCGGTTAGTTCAGTTGTTCCTGACTTTTCAAGTTCTCCTAAAATAATAGCATCAAAGTAAGGCCCTACCCGAAAGCTAAAATCTCCCTCATGTGCAAGAACAGACATATTTGTAAGAAGTAAGAGGAGCGCGATGTATTTCATGGTTAATCCTTATATTAAAGTAGTTTTAAATCTTATTTATCTAAGAGCTTTTCAATTTCAGGTTGAATTTCTTCTAAGGTTGCTTTGTCTTTCGAACAGAGCTGAAGTCCATCCCATTCTGTAATCGTTACGTGAATTTCAATTCCCTCTTTAGTCCTTACGAGTGAGCCAATAATATAAAATGATGCTTTATAATTATAGTATTCCTCTAAGAAACTAATTACTTCTTTCATCTTTATTTCTTCGATTTCTGGCGAGAGAATCTCTTTTAACATCATTAAATAGTAACCACTACTCTCATTTTTAGAAATAATCAGCTCCATCAAAATATCCCTTTAATTCTTTGTGTAATTGGGTAAAGCATATCTACAAACATATTAATATCTTTGTTAGGTCTTTGGCTTGTTTTGATAATATGCTCGAAAATGTGATCTCCCTCTAGTCCACGATCATTTGCTTTCAATATTAAATATTCCCACGTCGGGCCAAGTTTATTGTCATATGACATTAAATTTCTCTTATAAATACCTTTCCTGATTTCCGATGGTGTTAGATCTTTAAATTTCTCTCCAAGGCTTCGACGTTTAGCATGTGCATACCTTGCAATATCTTCTTTAGGAATACCCTTTGCTAATTTTGTAGAAATTACTTCCCCTATTTCTGCTATTCCAAGCCTATACCCATCTCTTACTCTTTTTAAATCATCTATCTTAGTAATTGCCTGAATAATTGCCTTTGGGCTGAAGTATTTAAGAAAGTCTCTTGTTACTCTATAAATATTCTTCGCTGCTTGGATGAAGTCTCCGGCCAAGGCCAGCGCCTTCTTTATCTTCGGTACAATATACTTAGAGTTCTTGAAAATCGCTTTAGCATAATCCCCAAGAAGAGGAATAAACTTCGCTGCTCCTTTCATGATATTACTTGTTCCAAGAGTTAAGAGCCCAATTCCTGCCAGCATACGATTAGGCTTTGAAAGGGTCTCCCCAGTGAGTAGATTCTTTCCTAGGAAGAACTCGTAAGCATCCTTTCCCACTGAAATCACAGGAATAACTCCAAGAGCTATGTCTAGTAAACTCAAGGCCACTTCATGGGCATATTCTGCAGAGTCCTCTCTTCCTTTGGAAAATTCATTATCGGCCAAAACCGTAAACTCTAGTCCTAGGGTCTTTGCTTGCACCGCTTGGGGGTTCTCGGCCTTGACATAGTAGAGATTCTTATAGAGTTCGACATTTCTGACCTTAAACTCTGATTCCTCCGCTTTAAACTGATAAGCAATGGGCGGTAATTCAACTTCAAGAAGATTTGCCTTAATCAAAGCTTTGAGAGTTTCTTGATCAGCTTGGGCCATCAAGAGAGTATTTACCCGAGAGCTGATGCTAAGAACTTCCTCTTCACTATCAGACTCACTTGAAAGGCTTACTATGGGCATAGTTTGAATTCTATCACTCAGCCCACCAAGGGCAGAGCTAATGGCCAGTCCTGATCGTTGATTTTTTAAGTTACTATTTTGCTGCCCTAGTAGAGTTAATGATTGCTTAAAGAGACCTCTTTCTAGCTTTAATACTTCTTGCTGAATAAGGAGTTCGCGCTCTTCAGCGTAATTAACCGTATAATCTGAATAATAAGGTCTTATAAAAGATTCGGCTTTTTTCACATACCGCACAATATTATTATAATTGTGCATTCTGGAGTTACTCATCTCCGTAGAAAATTGCGAAAGAAAGGCTCCTGAGGCAAGGGCCACTTGTCTCTTTATTTCTTGATTTCTTTGATAATCAGCACGCTCCTCATTTCTAATGAGCTCATCGAGAACCTCCCCAGCACTAGGGTGGTTGATGACGAGAGGCCCGTTTGGTTCTGTGAAGATAGGACCATTTGGCTCATGACTAGTCTCAGAGGATTCCCGCTCATCACCGGTAGATGCTCCAGAATTACCAACTGACCCGTTTTCGCCACCACTTGTACCAACTTCACAATTTTCAGTTACTTCCCAAGAACGAGTAGGGGTAACTATAATTGTCCCGCAGGGCTCCCCAAAGCTTTCTTCATAGGAGTCTTTTAAAGCGTGATCTAAAAGATACAAACGATTGCTAAGAGTTGCATCCCAAAGTTCCTCTTCCCCTAAATTTGACTGATAGGCCCCTAAAATCGACTGAAAGAGAAGACTTAAGCAGATAAATAAAACACTTATTCTTTCTTTCATTCTACTTGCCCCTCAATTCTGAAAGATTCTTTGAAAGAGCATAGCGATAAGAAGGTGTGTCCACTGCTTTACTGCACAAGACCTTGGTTTGGGGATTAGTAAAATTCGATTTTTCAAATATTCTGCAGGCCTTCTTCTGAGCTTCTTTAAAACCAAGACCATTTAAATTCTGCCCATTTTTTTCATTCATGAGCCTTAAATATTCAATCTTCTCTTTCTTCTTACCATCAAAGTTTTCACAGACTTCACTTGTACTTTTCATACGCATGGTCAGCGCATCAACGACCTTTATTGACTTCTTTAATTGATAGAGATCGCCAATATGAAAAAGAAGTATCGACTGAGATGAGTAGAGTAAAGCCTTCTTGTAATCTCTTGAAAAGTCGAGCATGCACTCTAACTCTTCTTTAATTTCAACATTCTCTGCACGGGCCTTCTTTCTCTTTAGTCTAAGATCTTTTAAAATGGCCGCTTCATACTGCTTAGAAATCTCTTTTCTCTGTGTTTCTAAAACTCTGGTAAAGCTCTCTAGTTTACTCTGTACTGCTTCCTCTTTATGACAATTTGCTGCCCTTTTCATACTCCCCTTCAAGAACTTTACCGCTAGTTCAGTCTTATAAGTAAGAGAGAGGCATTTAATAATAGCGTTTGAAGAGAGAGTCTCAATAAAGCATTGAGACTCAAGCTTACCAATATTCTTTAAAAGTTGCTGCTCTTTGGTTTTCAAGTGAACAAGCTTTATACG
>CALHBL010000094.1 GCA_937930825.1 uncultured Bacteriovoracaceae bacterium | reverse complement strand
TGAGCAAGTCTCAATCCCAATAAGGCAATAGCGGTCACTACACATGAGGCCATCATCACTTGAGTGAAGCTAATTCCTTTATTATTCAGCAAGATTCTCACTGCTCTACTATATAGTCATAAAGGCGGAGTTTTCAAGTATTGAAAACTCACTAAAAGGCTTGAATACTAGCTAGATAACCAAGAAATTATTCTGGTTTCTCTATCCAAATATAAAATTGAGACTTAGGATAGAGAAATGAAGAATAAACCATCCATCCCCCTCCTCATTTTGATCGCCCTCTTTCTGGTCTTATCTTGTGCGAAACCGCCAGTTAAGAAAATACGAAAAGTAAGAAAGCAGTATCACCAAGAAGTAGAAGACGATTTTTCTAAAATAGAAAACGATGAAAGAGATATACTTGAGCATTACCGTAGGCTACGCTCTCAAAATTGGAAGAACTATAAGCAAAGAAATAGTAGGCTAAAGTATAAAAGAACTAAGACCTATCGCCCCAAAACTCACAGACCAAAGAGAGTGGTTAAAAAAGTAGAACCCGTAGTAACACCTGAACCTCAAAGAGTGCCTTTAGCTCCAGAGCAAATTGAAGAATTAAAAATAGAGGCCCAGCAACATATGAATTACTTCTGCATGCAAAAGAGAAAGTCTAAACGCTTTAAGGGTGAAGAAGACTGTCTGGCCTTTACTCAGGATATATACTCTCGTTGTCAGGCCAAGAACCCTATTCACTACGATCGAAGTTTAGTTAAATGTGTTAAGAGTCAACTTCGTTAGAAGTTTCTCACAACCCTATCCCTTTCCCAATAAAGAGGACAATGTGCCAAGATTTATCATCAAAACTCCGGTGGCCAAAACTATTGACCAAGTAAGAGAAGGATTTAACCTCTCTTTGTTCAAAGCTCTCAAACCACCCGTCATAGATTTAGAGGTTAAGCGATTTGATGGCTGTAAGAAGGGTGATGAAATTCATTTACGAGTAGGCCTGGGCTTTAAGATGGACTGGGTTAGTCTTATTTCAGATGATGACCAAAGTAGTGACGAGTGGTACTTCATTGACGTGGGAGGAAAGCTTCCTCCTCCCCTTAAGAAGTGGCGGCACCGCCATCGTGTTATTAAAAGAGAGGCCGGAGGTTCTACTATTGTGGACGACATCCACTTCTCAAGTGGACTTCTCCCACTGGATCTTTTGATCTACTACCCTTTAAAAATACAATTTATGCTAAGGTCCCCTATTTATCGTAAGGTCTTTGGTAAAGTTTAAAAGAGCCTTTTCTTTATAAAGTTCTCCATGCCCTCTTTCACTTCAAAGGGGCCTAGACTTTTCATAATCGCAACTTCTTTAGGAGCTGCAGTCGTTGACCTGACAAAGGCTTCATACTTGCCAGGTTTAAGTCTTAAGTGAGCACCTTTAATGAAGGCCGGTAAACCACTCCAGTAGCGTAGATCTGCGCTCTCGCCACTACTAATGAGACTATTCGAAGCCGCATACATCACCCCGGCTCCTATCATCGCCATCAGCTCTCCTTGCTTTTCTCTAGTCATTCTATAAGTTACGAAGGCCGAACCTAAGGCCACAATATGCTTGGCCGCAAGTCGAGTCCCAACTTTCGTTCGCAGTAATTTATTCCTCTCACCTAAGGCCTCTGCGGCCAGATCATTCATGGGATTTAAAACCGCCAACTCTTGCTTCTTAACGATCTTGCCTAAGCTATCTTTGATTAGAATTTCAGACCTGCGTGGACCATCAGTAGCTCCAATAAAAGGAAGTTCAAAACTAATAGCAGGCCCTGCTGAGGAGGAAAAAGCTAAAACTTTACGAACAAAGCTAACAAAGTCACTCTTATTACCTATTCCAACGCCTATAGGAAGAGTATTGAAGCCAATGGGAAAATTATATTTCTTAGCTTCTTTTCGCCCAATAAAACCTTCATTAACAAGAAAGAAAACATTATTCTTTTCCTTACTCTTTAAAGTCTTTTCTTCGTGGTTTAAGAGTTTCTTAAGCTCCGTAGAGTAGAGTGTTGAAGAAATATACTCCTTCTCAATTTTATTCTTTGCTAGTTTAGGCAGCATTTTAAAGTTTGATCTGAATTTCTTATGCTTTAAATTAAAAGTGGGATAGGTATTGTAATTGCGAAAGAGAAGTTTTCTTCCCTCTGCATACAAACCTTTTGCGATATTGGTATCTCCTCTATTCTTTTGAGACCTATGAACCCAAGCTCCAAAAACTTTAGAGACCATATCCTCCTTATAAATATCCTTACCACCTGCGATAGCTTGATAACTATCGAGTAAGCTATCCCAGGCCACAATACTCGCCCTTGCCGCCCTAAGGTGACTAAGGCGTTTCTTATTATTTATTTTCTGGACCAGCACTTTCTTACGGGCGGGATTCTTACTTGCTTTTGATTTACCATTCGTACTTACTGGGGGGGCCGAAGAAACTAAAGGCCAAACAGGGGCAAGATGTTCTTCATAGCGTCCAACTTTGGCCAGAATAAGGTGATTAAGAGCTTGATAGAAGCGAATGGCGGAGCGTTCATACTTTTCACCATAGTAGTTATCAACTTTTTCACTAAGAATATAAGTTCCCGCTTTCTTAGATAAGCTGACAGTAAATAGCTTCTGTGAAAGTTCAGCTGCCTTATCAAAAACTAAGAGAGACTGATAGTAGCTGCCTTGAAGGTGCAATATAGTCCCATACTCCACTAAGCGCAAAAGCTCTGAGTTCTCTCCGGGGTAGTAGACCCCATCGGCAATCATCTTCTTGGCTTCACTCATTTGATCCGCCACCAGAAGTTTTCTAAAACGGGCCGCTTCCTTATGACCACTTGAGGCGCAACCAACGAGAAGAAACGCCAAAAATAAAAAGAGAGACCCATTAAAGGTCCCTCTGTTATGCTGTCTCTTTATAATTTCTAAAGTCATTACCAACCAGTAGCGCTTTGCTCTGAGTACTTATTCACTTTAACTCTGGTCCTTAAAACTTCAACACCTCTTTGAATATCACTCATGCGAAGATTAACTGAATACTGCTTAATCGTTTTTCCATCTCTTGAAGAAGGCTTCATGCGAACCGCTCCAAAAATGAGAAGGTCTGCTCCGGCCTGTTTACCAATTTGCTTAACTTCTTTGGCATCAACCATTCCACCATTTTGATAAGTAATCTCTTTTAAAATATTTTCCCTAGAAGCGGCATCAATCAAAATAAAATCTCCAGAAGATGAGAATTCATCAAGAAGTTCATCGTTCATGTCATCGATTGGGAAGTAAGCGTTAGCGGTCAAGTTTTGTACTTCTGCGATGAACACCTTTGGCTGGCGGCCAAGCTTACCTAAGTAGCGCTTAAAGCCTTTATGGGCCTGCATCTTCTTTAAGGTATCTCTTACGGCATTCTCAGTATCTCTGGTTACCCATTTATCAGTAATCTCTAATGCTTTCTCGTCTGATTCGTCACTAGAAACTCTCTTGGACTTAAATTTGCCAGAGCTACAAGAAGCAAGCATTAAGCCTACTAGTAAAATGGCCATCATCTTAAATAAATTCATATTTTCCCCTAATTGATTATTTTCTAATTTCTTTTAAATGATATTTTATGAAGTTGATTCTCAATAGCACTCGTTAATACACCAAGGGCCTTACCATAGGCTTGCTCATAGGAGCGACCGGTTTCAATAGCTTCTACACTCATCGATCCCGTTTTAACCCGCCTTCTATTTTGAGCATCTAAAGTGAGAATAAAGCGGTATTTTTCAAAACCTTTCACTTTTAAAAATTCTTTTTGTGAGCGAAGCTTACCCGTCAAAAGATGAGTTGATTCTTTCTTCCAAACCTTTCCTTTAGTAATTGAAAAACCTGCACTAGATAATTTATCCCCTAAGTAAGACTGGATTTTCTTAGGCTTTGGTTCATCAACAAAGAGGTGGACGATAATCCCTTGAGTCGCAGCTTTCTTTCTTTTAAGAAATTCACCATAAGAGACTGGGGCCTTCACTTGAAACCCCGTTAAGAAACTATAGCGAGCGGCCAATATCTCTCGTTCTTTGAGAAGAGAGCCCACCTTTGAGATGGCCCCCGTGTGGGTTTCCTTAACTAAGCCCTTTATTTCATCGTCAATTTTATCAAGAGATGATTTAAACCGCAGGGCCATTTTCCTCTTCGATACCTTTCCAAGAGCGTAGTAGTACTGATCATCTTCATAGAAAAGAGGATGCTCAACTCCTTCAAGCGCCATCGAAGTTGACTCAGTAATAGACTCACGAGCACTACTATCCGTAGACTCTCCATCATTAGAAAGAGTGCTGTTAAAGGTCGAATCAACCTTCGTTTCGAATATCTTAGCGATATTGGAAGTTGCTGAAGCCTGGGCTAGAATTCGGCTCTCACCCATACCTACAGCGCAAAGTTCAGACTTCTTACAAACTTTTGAGACATTCATCAACCACTCAGGTCTCCCTGCTCCCAAACAATCATTTGAAAACAGAGAAATAAGCCCAAGAAGAAGAACTAACGATTTAATCATCAATCGTTACCGGACGATCAAGCTGATCAAACTTACTTTCAACATCTTTAATAGCTTTCTTAGTCTTGGCCTTAACTTCAGAATCACTTATGGAAGCTAAGATTTTTTGACGGGCCATACGAATCATCTTATTTAAGTTCTCTTTTTCAATTTGAACAAGTGAGTAGCAGTTATAGATCTTATAATCTCTAGTTGCTCCCATCTCTTTCATATACTTTCTTTGCTCCCAGTATTTACGGCCTACTCGTGCCCCAACAATGAAACTTTGGATCTCTTGAGTGAGTTGCTCTTGCATGTATTGGGTTACATCCTCATCTTCACTCCCTTGAGTGGCTTCAGAGTAAGTATTCTTGATGAACTGAGTGATCTCACCTGCGACCTGAGACGTTCCTCTGGCCTGTGAAGATTTCATACAGAGTCTCTTACTACTATTTTGAGCCTCACTAACAAAGTATCTATACTTCTTTGATCTTTCTTCACCGTCTGCTTTTTGCGGGGTTAAAATCCAGTCAGGACGATCTCCCTCTGAAGCGTCAGTGAGAACATACTCCATTTTAAAATCTTTATCTGGAGCTGGTGGCGCTGTTGCCTCTTCTCTCTTATCAGATGACCCGCAAGAAGCGAGCAGTAGACTAAGGGTAAATACAGATGCAAGTGCTTTGATATTCTTCATAAATCCTACCTTCAATTCGTTTAAACTCATCCTTGAATTTTAGTTGATATAAGACCTTTGCCAAGTGTTTTTTTTAGGAAAAAGTACGCTGCGCACCACTTACAGCTGAGTGCTGTCCTCACCTGTTCAGGGCGAACCCAATTAAAACAGTGGCCTACCCCTATCCAGAGTAATCTAGTTCCATTTAGAATGGGTTGGCATGAAGTTTAATGAAGTTTAATGAACTTTATTTAAAACTAATATTCAATTATTTCTACCGCCGTTCTAACTTTATGATAAAATATTGAAGCAGCTTAATAATTAAAAATAATTGAAGAGGTGTAGAGCACACTTGGCTCCATTTAGAAAAGGATTTTCTTGATGGGGTCTCTCTTTCAGAGCTATCTCTTCTAAGAAAGAATAAGCTTAGCCCAAACTGAAAAGCTATCGAGCTAAGCTTATATCAATAGTTATCTTACGTTAAAAGCGCCTCATTTAAGCCTGAGTGCTTTGGACCCCTCTTATTCTTATTATGCAACTTACGAAGCCTTCGATCCATGACCTTTCTAGCATCGTTAATAAGTACATTTAGATTACTTCCTCTGCGCTTTACAACAAGCCATTTGCCCTTTACGAAGACTTTAACAGTCGCGCGAAAGGTGCTTTCAGATTCCTTCTGCGCACTTACTTCCACTTTATTTACAAAGCGAAATTTCTCGTAGAAGTAACTCTTATAACTCTCAAAATTACGTCTTAGCATGTACGACTCCCTTTCCCAGTAATCTGGGACACGATTGGTGTTAAATCTTAAGCTGTTGATCTTAGTGAAGTGGTAAGACTACTAAACCACATCTCGACCAGATTGATTCATTCATTTTGACCTCCATAGTTGTCATTTCAGGCCTTAAACCTGAGTCCTATACAAGACGGTATTTACTATAGTTTCGTGGTCGTTGAAAGTTGTCAGCTCTTTGTCAAATCCTTGCTAAAGTATGTTTTTAAGCTAATTTAGCTGTTTTGCCTTATTTTTATACATAGGGGTAAATTCTTCAAGAACACCCCCATTTAACCCCTTTATCCCTATTATTAGAGCATGCAAAACTACTTAAGCCCTTTCATTATGATTCCTCTTATTGTCCTCCTTTTCAGTGGATGTGGTAAGACAACCCCTGAAAATGAAGAGAATATGGCCATCAAGCAGGGAATTATTGCAGCTCTAAATGCAAATGAATCAGATCTGGCCTTAAGACTGGCCACAGATGGAGAAACCCATCACCCCAATGACTTAGAATACACCTACTACAAGGCCCAAGCCTATTCTCAAAAAGCAACTATTGATATCTACACGCTCTTTCCCATTATTCAGATGAAAATTTTCGATGTTGCTATCCAAGAATGGGAGAGCGCTAATGCATTTGAAAAAAAGCGAAAAGAAAGCCTCAAGATCTCGATCCTAGGAGATGAAGAAGCAGATGAAGAGAGTGTACCCGAATTAGAGATCCAATCAAAGATTGATCAACTTAAAAGTATGGACCAAGAGGTAATAGAACTATCCTTCACTGTCGATTATTCAGAGACCTATCACGATTCCTATTCTGAAAAAAATAGCTGTTCTATAATTTACTCTATCAGTTCACCTATTATTCCTTTTGAAAAAAAAATGAATGGTAATTTTCTCTTATTTGAAATTGATGAAGATGAAGTCTGTAGTGATTATACAAATGCAAGAATTGAAAAAGAGCTACCCTTCAAGAAGAAACAAGTCCATTCTTATGCCAAAAGCTTGTACTCTGATAAGCTTAAACAAAAAGAAAAAAGAAGGATCAATGAACGCTTTTTAAAATCTGCCATCGCTCTATTTGATAGCATCCCTATCTTCAAGCGAATCCCCCGTATAGAGGAAGACAAATTCCCTCCACTATATCAATCTCTTGCTATTCTAAAAGACCTCTATCGAAGAGCACCAAAAGGCTCTAGACTGAAGAAGAATGCCTTTCAACAACTTGGTCTCTTAAGTGGCTACCTAATTGCCTACACCATAAAAGACTCTATCGAGTTAGAAGAAGTGAAGAATCCTTCTGAGTTAGCTTGTAAGGCCAATGCGAAAAAAGTTATCCAAAACTACAAACATCTTTTAGCTGGAGTTCAAACTATGCTCGATGTTATAATCGACACAAAATTCTATAAGAAGAACAAAGCTTCGATAGAAAAAGCTTTGGAGTATATGAAGTTAGCACCAGAGTTTCTCAGTGAAGAGCTAAAGGAAAAATATATTGACACTATTGTCGATTTTCAAGAGGACAATTGCTAGGGGCTGCCTTTTCTTGCTGTGCTCCTCACAGCTCTATGCCTTTGAAACCACTCATCAAATTCGCCCCCATTCAACATTTGAATCGACAACTCTAGCCAACTCCTGCAGTACAATGAAAGAGAATAAATTTTCTACTTCCTGCAATATGGCCCTCTTCCCCTATAGTGATAATAGTGGGATATACATCTCAACTATTGGTAAGTCTGACGGTGATTCTATTGAAAATGGAAGGGATCTCATTTTTGACCCCATTACTGAAGACCTAATCAAGCGGCTCTTTCAAGAAACTAATTTTAATAGCTTTACTTTTAACTCAGATGTCTCTTTAAAAAACCAACTCTTTGAAATTTCCTATTCGCCCTATTATCTCTTAGCAGACCTCTACCTCTTTAATCCAGCATTTCCCGAAATCTCTCTTAACCTCATCAATAGAGAAACCCTTAGCCTAAGTAGTGGCCTCTTTCTCCTTGGAGACAAAGAAAATCCTCATGACTTTAAACTCACTTTGGGCAGCAAAGTATTCTACTTCAGACAAGAATCTGCCAATACTCTTTTTTCTCTCTTTGATCTATCTTTCAATCAGCCAGAAGAGCTTATACAATTGAAGAATACCTATGGCGTGGCCGCAGATCTTTCTTTCTTCTTAGATATCCCTTATGACCTCATTCCTAATATTTCCATGCAGCTAAAGAATATTGGCTCCAAAACAAAGGACGAAGAAGCTTTAGTTCAATCGGCCACTCGCCTCGCTCCAAGATTTCTCTTTGAAACCTATGCAACGATTGGTCTTGGAAAAACTTTCAAAACTCAGTATGGCTCTTTTTCCTATAATATCGAACACTTTATTGAGTCTTACTTTGAGGGCTTTGATATTAACGATACGACAATTGGCGGTTACTATTCTCTTAGGTTAGTTTCACTCTTCTTGGGCATTGGGAAATTCTATCAAAACATCGGACTAAGCTTTGACTCTGAAAATTTCAATGTTGGTATTTCTTATTCAAGAGAAAAGGATATTAAAGATTTTCAAAATCGGTTTGAAAAATCGGCTTATATAGGATTGACGATATCACTATGATAAAAGCGGCACTATTGATCACACTTATTCTACTTCCACTCACAGGGTTTGCACGAAGGCCCTCCCTTTCTAAAAAGAAAGTCGACAAATCTATAGAGTTCTTTATGGAAGAAGCTAGGAAGGAGAGGTCTACTTTCTATTTTAACGAATACGAACATATGATTTCGGGACTGGCCGCATTTGCGATAGGAAATATTGGCTACCTTGCAACAGATAGTGCAGTTCTCAAACTTGCCTATTCAGGAATCCAGACCATTGGGATTGTGAATCTCGGCCGAGGCGTTTATCAGAGAAACTCTCCAAGCATAAAGAATAGCTTTTCTAAGATGTTAACGAATAAGAAGTTAAAAGGATATACGAAGCCACGTCTTGCTCGCGAGCTCATCAAAATTCTCGCTCAAGAAGAGCGAGCAAAGAGGCTCTCTTTGTTCTACTCCACAAGTTTTCTGACACTGCAGTATCTTATGAATGCCACCATATATGACTCCCCCGCCAGGGTTAAGAATATCTATATTTTCTTGGCCGGCATCAATGCGATTGTCGCTGGCTACAGCTCTTTCTATAAATCAAATTATGAGAAGTTCTACTTTGGCGATAGCATAGACTTAAACCCTTTCATTGTAAGCCTACCTGATCAAACAAATTTTGGCTTAACACTTACCATTAACTTCTAAGAGTAAGTGTTTATCTAAGTAGATTCTATTACTTATAAATCCAATTCAAGCTATGAAAAGTTGAAAAGGGAAATACGAGGTGTTAGTGTTCCCCTTTATTAATAACATTATCGTATGGAGAACCGATGAAAACTTCTTTATCATTCTTACTATTCTTTCTATCTCTAAGTGTTCTTTCTCAAAATTATTATATTGAAAAAGCCAAGGCATCCGGTAATGATTCAAACCGCTTTGCCGCAGTCAACACTCTAGTCAACGACGCCGTTGCAAACCATCCCGGTGCAAAAGTGGTTGGCTCTAAAAAGGCCGCTCAGTTTATCCTTGTCCCCCAACTTCTTTCCATGGGTGAGAGTTATATCTTCTCAATGCAAAAGCAAGATCAAGCAGGAAATATTGTCTATGCAACAAAGCTAAAATCAGAAAGCTTACCTGAATTAGATTCAGTTATTTCAAGAGTGACAAGAGGTGCTCTAAGTGAAAAGCAAGCAACTCGAAATGTAAGGGTCGGAGAAGTTACCGATGCAGACACAACAAGAAATACTAAGAAAGTAGAGGCGGATAAGTCTTACTACTTTGGCTTTGGTCCTGGCTGGAGCCGTAATGTTAATGGTAACGATGGTATCGACCTCGCTCTTGGTGCTGCTTTTGGAATTGAGCACAACTTTAACTTATTGGCCGACTTAACCTATATCAACACAGGTGACTCATCATCTTATCAAACCTACCTCACTCTTGGCGCTAGGTACTTCTTTACTGACGCTCAACACTCTCCCTATGTAACGGCCAATATTGGTTATGGCTGGGCAAGATACGGAGAAGATACAGAAGGTGGTAATGCTATTTCAAATTTTCTAAAGGCCAAAAGAGCAAATGGCTGGGCCCTAGGGGGAAGTATTGGGATGGAATTCTTTAGAACTTCTAGCGTAAGAATTGGCGCTGAATTAAAGACAAGATTTCTTTTAGAGAAATTCGACCTCGCAAGTAGTGGACTTGAAGATAAGGCCGCTAGCTCTAACTCGATCAATATCGTGCTTTCGTATTAATTTATTTTAAATCAAGGATCAGTAATGTTTAAATTTATTTCGTTGGTACTTCTCCTAACTTCTTGTGGTCAACTTGATGTTAAGGACACACTCAATTCAGTTCTAAAAAGTGGTGGTCCACTCACTAAAACTGAAATGTCTGCTGGTCTTAAGCAGGCCTTAATGAAGGGACTTGATAAGTCAGTCTCTTCCCTCTCCCAAACTAACGGCTACCTTGGCGACTCTGCTTTAAAAATTCCACTACCTGAGGAAGCTAAAATCATTAAGTCTACTTTAAGTAAGCTTGGAATGAACTCA
>CALHBL010000093.1 GCA_937930825.1 uncultured Bacteriovoracaceae bacterium | reverse complement strand
CTTCAAGGCCAGAGATTCTATATATTGGCTTGCCGCTTTTCTTCCATGGAGGAACTCATGATATCTTCCAACCTGACACTTATAGAAGTTAATATCATCAGCTATGGTTTTACCAAGTTGGGAGAGACCATTAGAGCGTTTATCTTGATGGTAACTTACTGGGTAGCTAAGATGAAAGGGAGGCTTTGAATTGGTCTTACTCCAGACCTCGCGCTGGCCTTTGCTATTAAAAGAAAAAGGAATATAAATCTGTGCACTTCCTTTAGAGCATTTCTTCTTTGTCGGAAGAAAGGTGATATGGCGAAAGCCAGCTGCCATTTGATCAAGTGGTCTGTGGCACGAAAGACAGTTCGCTTCTTGGGTAATGGGGTGATTCCATTCACTGGCAATTTCTTGTTCCTGAGGATCATGCACCATCTTTGGTTCATGGCAGAGTAAGTTGTTTGAAATGGCACTCGCATACTTTCTTGGAAGGAGTTGTCTACCATTACTACGGTAAAAAGCCTTCTTTTGGCCATAGTAGTAGAGAAAGCTTGGGCTGCCGAGCAGGCCACCTCCAAAATGCTTATAGATATTAAGATTTTCTTTAGGCCAGTTTTCTTCAGGAGTGGAATTTCGAGGCACTTTAAAGTTTGTGGTACTAAGCTTTCTCTTATAAAGAAATCCTACAATGTCCTTTTCACTATTAAGTGTGAACTTATCCTCAGTTTTTAGAAAGTCTATATACTGCTCATTTGAGATACCAGTCGTTTTAGAAACTGTAGGGTTATCCCCTGCACGAATACTTCTGAGATCACCGTAGCCAGTAAGGGCCAAGCTAATATTGCGATCTTCTTGAAAGAGCGCCCTCGTTAAATGATAACTAGGGGCCAACTTGTCATAGACATCCCATTGATATCTATCTTGGCAAGTGTCAACATACTCAGGTTCCACTGGCATAATCCAATTGTGGTGTAAGTCGACAAATATTTTTAAAATTTGAGCACTAATAGGGTTTCTACTTCTAACCATGCCATTACTTTGTAGGGCCGCCATATCTATTAAACCATTGCAACTCTTTATCCCTTTCAACTCTCGCAAATATTCCGAAGTGCCTTTTGCCGATTCAGTTTTGATGAGGTCTTTAATTCTCATATCCCCAAGAAGAACTTTTTCACAAGTTGAAAGCTTCATCGAGAAAGTATTTGAGCTCACTAAGAGAAATGCGATAAGTGTGGTTTTATTCATAGTTCTATTTTAGAAATATAAATTCATATGTCACAGCTTTTATGGAGTATTTTTTGTAGGTCTTAAACTAGTAAAAGAATAAGCTTTTGCTTACAATCAGTAACAGCAATAAGGAGCCTCTTTAAGGATACCTGTAATAAGGCCTTAACAATGCCTTTAGTTTTGTGGTACTTGATAATTATAGGCGGTTAATTACCATGTCATCATTTAATGAAAATAAGAGCACCGTTATTGAAACCTTTTGGAATCGACCCAAATGGAGAAATCTAACTTTTCAGCTCATAGTAGTCGCCCTCATCCTAGCTTTTGCTTATTTGCTAATCAGCGTTACAAAAGGCAATTTAGAAAAGCAGAATATTGCTTCTGGTTTTGCTTTCTTAGATTCTGAAGCAGGCTTTGAAATTTCAGAAACTTTCATAGAGTACTGGGCAGATGACACTTATCGTAAAGCTCTCTGGGTCGGTCTTCTCAATACTGTTAAAGTCGCTATTCTAGGAAATATATTAGCGATTCTACTGGGGCTCTTTGTTGGAATTGCTCGCCTAAGCCCAAACTGGCTAGTTTCTAAAATTTCCACAGTCTATATTGAAGTGTTTAGGAATATACCCTTATTACTTCAGCTCCTCTTTTGGTACTCAATCTTCACTGAAGTTCTTCCTCCCGTTAAAGAGGCTTATAGGCCCTTCGCAAATGTCTATGTCTCACAAAGGGGTTTCTTTCTGCCAGTCTTTGCTGAGCACCCCATTTGGATATGGGTCAAGGGTCTCTTTGGTTTAGGCCTAGTGCTAACGGTGGTAGCGAGCTTTTTCTTAAAGAAGTATAGGGAGCAGACCGGAAGAATTATAGCTCTTTGGCCTTTCTTCTTAGTTTTAACCTTTGTCATTCCTCTTGTGAGCTGGTTAATAGGCGGGGCGCCTCTTGAGCTCGATCTACCCAAGTTAGGAGGCTTTAACTTTAATGGGGGTATTAGCTTCTCTCCTGAATATATAGCTCTTCTTCTAGGACTCATTCTCTATACAGGTGCTTTTAATGCTGAGATTGTCAGGGCCGCCATCATTTCTGTCTCTAAAGGTCAGTGGGAAGCGGGAAGGGCCCTAGGCCTTTCTAATATACAGAACCTAAGATTAGTTATTATTCCGCAATCGCTTCGAGTTATGATTCCACCAATGACCTCTCAATCTTTGAACTTGGTAAAGAATAGTTCCCTGGCCGTAGGTATTGGCTATCCCGACTTTGTTTCAGTGGCCAATACAACTATGAATCAGACTGGCCAGGCCATTGAGGGAGTAATTCTCATCATGCTCTGTTACCTGTGCTTTAGCCTCTCTATTTCCTTTCTTATGAATCTCTATAATAGGATGCATAGACTGAGGGAGAGGGGAAGTTGAATATGCGTGTTACTAAGAACCCCGATAAAAGAAAGCTTCCAACAGTGGTTGCGGTAGTAAAGTGGTCAAAAGAGAATCTCTTCTCTAGTACTCTCAATACTATTGCCTCCCTTACGATCATCTTTCTTATCTTAAAAGGGTTAGGCCCTCTTTTTAAATGGCTCTTCGTTGATAGTGTTTGGGAGGGGACTGCTACAACTTGCCGCTCCTCAAGTGGTGCCTGCCTTGTTTTCTTAAAAGAGAAATTCGTCTTTATTCTATTTGGATTCTACCCACGAGAGCTTCTATGGCGACCTATCGTATCTCTCATCCTCTTTATTGGGATGCTGTGGTGGAGTAAAGAGCCTCGAAGATGGTCAAAGAGACTTCTTTGGCGTTGGGTAAAGCTACTTGCTCTAATTGCTCTCTTACTCAAGGGGGGACTCCTTGGTTTTGAAAGTGTTGATACCCAAAAGATCGGAGGCCTGCCGCTCACTTTGATTTTAGCTTTCTTTGGCATGATCTTTAGTTACCCGCTTGGCATTATTCTCGCTTTGGCCAGAAGTGGTAATCTCTTTATTCTGAGAAATTTGGCGATCTGCTACATAGAGTTAGTCCGCGGCGTTCCCATGATAAGCCTCCTCTTTATGGCGTCCGTCCTCTTTCCACTCTTTGCCCCGGAAGGACTTGTGCTGCCCAAATTATTAAGGGCGCAAGTTGCGATTATCATTTTCATGTCGGCCTATATGGCAGAAGTTGTCAGGGCAGGATTATCATCAATTCCTAAAGGGCAGTATGAAGCCGCTGATGCACTGGGCTTTAGCTACTGGCAGAAGATGAGGTTAGTCATTCTGCCTCAGGCCCTCAAGGCCGTTATTCCTCCAACGGTAAATACAGCAATAGGAATGTTTAAAGACACCTCCCTTGTTGTTATTATTGCCTTGTCAGATCTGCTTATGACAACGAAGACTTCACTCAAAGAACCAAAATGGCTGGGCTTCTCTACAGAAGCTTATCTCTTTGTTGCCTGTATTTATTTTATATTTTGCTTTTCCATGTCCTGCTATTCTCGCAGGCTTGAAAAGGAATTCTCTTCCAGGAGAAAAGGTTAACTATGATTACGATTAGTGAAATGAATAAGTGGTACGGAGATTTTCATGTTCTTAAAGATATCAATCTTGAAGTGGGTGAGGGAGAGAAGATCGTTATCTGTGGGCCTTCAGGTTCTGGCAAGTCTACGTTAATAAGATGCTTGAATAGATTGGAAGTGCATCAAAATGGACTGATAGCCATTGGCGGCATAGAGCTTGATGACAACACAAAGAACCTGCAAAGAGTGCGGCGTGATGTGGGAATGGTCTTCCAAGATTTTAATTTATTTCCTCACTTAACAATTCTTGAAAACTTAACCCTTGCTCCTCAGTGGGTTAAAGGTGAGCCAAAAGCTGTCAGTGAAGAGCAGGCCATGAAAATTCTTAAAAGAGTGGCCATTGCTGATCAGGCCTATAAGTTTCCGTCCCTCTTAAGTGGGGGGCAGCAACAGAGAGTGGCCATTGCTCGGGCGTTATGCATGAATCCTAAGGTGATGCTCTTTGATGAACCAACCTCTGCTTTAGATCCTGAAATGGTTAAAGAGGTATTAGAGGTGATGGTGAGCTTGGCCGAAGAGGGAATGACAATGCTCTGTGTGACTCATGAGATGGGCTTTGCTAAGCAAGTTGCTGATAGAATTGTTTTTATGGATGAAGGGCGTATTGTTGAAGAAGCAGGTCCAGAGGAGTTCTTTTCCAATCCAAAAAGTGAGAGGTCAAAAGAATTCTTGGCCCAAATACTTCATTAAGTTACTTAGGCCAAAGGTCTTTACCGCTACTCGAAAGGAATTCAAGCAGCACGCCTAAAGGCGCGTAGCTTGAGCCTTAGTACCATCCGGGTGTACAAGTCTTTAGGTGAGTTTTCAATACTTGAAAACTCAAACGGTAAGACTATAAGAATTTAGTCTAGAAAGTTGATCTCAGTGACTCCAATAGGAACCCCAAACTTCTTTTTTACGATAACATGAACAGTCTTAACTTCATCTGTATCAGTATGGTTAACAACCCATTCATCACCAACACGATCAAGAACAACTGTTTCATGAATTTTAGAACCAGTGATAATACTCTTAGGCACGCTAATATTGATTTCACCGCCATTGTGGTTTGAGAAATTCTCTGCCTCTACAGTAACAAATTTCTTTGGCAGGCCTGAATCAAAGAGTTCACCTTCTCTTAATTCTTCCGGTGTAAAGAAGCCGCCTTGCTTAGGATCTTCTGGATCACTGCGAACAATAACCCATTCAAACTTCTCTATATCTCCTTGCTCATCTTTATGAGCAATGAGCTCTCCATAGGCCGAAGAAATATCCACAGTGAAGTGAATAAGCTTAATGGGGGTAGCATTGATGGTTAGTGTCATGAAGGTCATGGCCACCATGACAAGTGCAAAAATTCCGTTTTTCATTTATTCTCCTTAATTTTTTTTAAAAGCCTAGCAAGGAGAGTGTGACTCTTCATCATAAAAACTCTATCACCTGAATTATTTTCTTTCACTGACTGTATGAGGTGTTTTGAGTATTCAAAAAAAAGTAGAGATAAAAGAGTTGGGGCCGATATGACATCCTTTGGTAATATTAGTCTTTCGAATAATTCTAAATCAATGCACAATAGATTCAATATTCTAAAATACTCAAACAGGATAACCATTTTATGGAAGATATAAATTTGCAGATAGCTGTCGTTGTCTTAGTTTCACTCAACCTACTGTTAATGATTGGTTTGTTGCTAGTGGCGAAGCACAAGAGTGGAGAAGGAGCGAAGGGCCAGGAGAGCTTCTTTCAAAATCTAGTTGAGTATCAGGATCGGCAAAAGCACTTTCAGTCACTAGAGTTTCAAAACCTAAAGGATATTGTTAATCGTTCTTTGGGGGAAGGGCTTGTTCGCTCCCAAGATACTATGCACAAAGTTATGGAGAGGCTTGTTAAGGTTGATGAAACGCAAAAAGGACTTAAGAGCTTAGGTGAAAATGTAAATCAGCTGCAAGGAGTTCTAACAGATAAGAAATCTCGTGGCATCTTTGGTGAAATACAACTTAAGCAGCTTCTTACTAGTGTTTTTGGCGAAGCGCGCGGTGTCTACTATGACCTGCAGAAAGTCCTAGGTAATCAACGGGTTGTTGACGCCATGATGTACCTTCCTGAACCGCTAGGGAATTTGGCCATCGATTCTAAATTTCCCCTTGAGAATTATAAGAGAATGGTGGATGAGGCGGCTTCTGCTGCACAAAGAGACCAGGCGTCTAAGGACTTTACGATCAATCTAAAGAAGCATATCGATGATATTAGCAGTAAGTATATAATTCCTGGTGAGACGGCCGATCAAGCGATTCTCTTTCTTCCCGCCGAGGCAATCTTTGCGCAAGTTCATGCCTTTCACAGCGATATTATTAACTATGCTTTTAAGAAGAAGGTATGGATTACTTCACCCACGACAATGATGGCAACGATTTCAACCATTCAAGTCATGTTAAAGAATATGGAAAGAACTGAGAATTTAGGTAAGATTCACAGTGAAATAAACCGCTTGGGCGAAGAGTTTGAAAGGCATGGAAGTCGCTGGGACGATCTTACTCGACACCTTGTGACAGTACAAAAAGATATGGAAAAGCTTGGTACAACTCACAAGAAAATGGGGGAGCGGTTTCTCAAGATTATTAATCTCTCTAGTGAGGAATAAAAAAAGGCCCTTCAATAAGAAGGG
>CALHBL010000092.1 GCA_937930825.1 uncultured Bacteriovoracaceae bacterium | reverse complement strand
TAACGATAGACTCATACATTCTCGTTCTACCGATTACGTCATCCGACTTAACAGTTAAGAACTCTTGGAGCGTATAAGCTGCACCGTAGGCTTCAAGGGCCCAAACTTCCATTTCTCCGAGACGCTGTCCACCGAACTGAGCTTTACCACCTAGGGGCTGCTGAGTTACGAGTGAGTAAGGTCCTGTTGAACGAGCATGGATCTTCTCATCTACTAAGTGGTGAAGTTTAAGCATGTACATGATTCCAACAGTTACCTCTTCGGCAAAAGCGTCACCTGTAAGCCCATCAAAGAGTGTTGTTTTACCACTCTCATCAAGATCACCTAATCTTAGCATTTCACGAATATCACTTTCTTTAGCACCATCAAAACATGGAGTAGCAAAGCGGAAACCTGTTCCAAGCTGCTCAGCTATTTCACGTACTCGCTTATCGCTTGCTTTCTTCAAGAACTCTTTAACTTCGTCAGTTTTATAGACGTCGTAAATAAAGTCTTTAATCTTGTGAAGCTCGGCCTGCTCTTCCATCATAAGCTTGATTTTTTCACCAAGACCACGACCTGCCCACCCTAGGTGAAGCTCAAGAAGCTGACCAATATTCATCCGCGAAGGAACACCAAGAGGATTAAGAACAATCTCAACAGGTGTACCGTCAGCAAGGTAAGGCATATCTTCTTGAGGAAGAACGTTTGAGATAACACCTTTGTTACCGTGACGCCCGGCCATCTTATCACCTGGCTGTAGCTTACGCTTAATGGCCACGTAAACAGTTACCTTTTTGATAACACCAGGAGGAAGCTCATCGCCTCTATGAAGCATGGCGATTTCTTCGTTAGCCTTAGTTCTTACTCTGTTAATACGGTTTCTAATATCAGCAAAGTATTCACTTAGTTGCTCTTCTAATTCTGGCTTTAAAGGAAGGTAACCGATGAGCTCAAAAGGAATCCCTCTTAGAGTATCAGCACTGATTTCTTGACCTTTGCCAAGAAGCTCAGTTGAACCGTCTTCAGAAACAAGCTTATCAGTTGTTGTTGCGCCCTTAAGGAGCTTACCAATCTGAGTAATTGCAGAATTTTGAATTGCTTTTATTTCAATTCTCTCATCTCTTCTTATGAGAGTTGTCTCAAGGTCGATAATCTCTTTTGATCGAGCATCAAGTTCTACACCTTCTCTAGTGTAAACCTTAGCATCAATCACTGTTCCTCTAACTGATGAAGGAACTTTAAGTGATGTATCTTTTACGTCTCCAGCTTTATCGCCAAAGATCGCCTTAAGAAGTTTTTCCTCAGGAGAAAGTTGTGTTTCACCCTTTGGAGTAATCTTTCCGACAAGGATATCCCCTGGCTTAATGATTGCGCCAACACGGATAATACCAGCTTCATCAAGATCACCTAGAGCATCTTCACTAACATTCGGAATATCTCTGGTTATTTCTTCTTTACCAAGCTTTGTGTCTCTTGCTTCAACTTCAAACGACTCTATGTGAACTGAAGTAAACACATCTTGTGCAAGTAGGTTTTCAGTAATAAGAATCGAATCTTCGTAGTTGTAACCACCCCAAGGCATGAAGGCGACGAGAACGTTTTGACCTAGGGCCAAGTCACCATTGTGAGTACCTGGGCCATCGGCAATAACCATTCCTTCTTTAACCGTATCACCCTCTTTAACGAGAGCTTTCTGGTTATTACAAGTATTTTGATTCGTTCTTTGGTACTTAATCAGCTTGTAGATATCTACACCTGAAGTACCTTCTTCAAACTTATCTCTTTGAATAACGATTCTATTCGAATCAACAAAGATAACTCTACCATCGGCCTTAGACATAAGGATTGCTCCTGAGTCTCTAGCAACAACGGCTTCAACACCAGTACCAATGATTGGCGCGTCTGTCTTAACAACAGGAACCGCTTGCCTCATCATATTCGACCCCATCAGGGCACGGTTGGCATCATCATGCTCAAGGAAAGGAATCAAAGATGTTGCAATCGAAATCATCTGACTCGGAGAAACATCCATAAGATCAATTTCTTCCGCAGCACTTAGGGTAAAATCCCCAGAGTCACGTGAAGGAACATAGTCACCTTGAACTTTATTATCAGTAATATACTCAGTATCGATTTGAGCAATTACTTTTCCTTCCTCTTGGAAGGCCGTGAAATACTTTGGCTTACCAATTGATCTGTCTTCATTTACTACCTGATAAGGTGTTTCAATGAAGCCATACTCTGAAACTCTTGCATAAGTTGCAAGGGAAGTAATAAGACCAATATTCGGTCCTTCAGGAGTCTCAACAGGACACATTCTTCCGTAGTGAGTTGAGTGAACGTCACGTACTTCGAAACCAGCTCTTTCACGCGTTAGACCACCAGGCCCTAGGGCAGAAAGTCTTCTCTTGTGAGTTACTTCAGACAGTGGGTTTGTCTGATCCATAAATTGAGAAAGTTGCGAGCTACCGAAGAATTCTTTAACAGCTGCAGCTACTGGCTTTTGATTAACAAGGTCATAAGGCATCATGGTATCAATTTCTTGAATGGCCATTCTTTCTTTAACCGCTCGTTCCATTCTTACTAGGCCAACTCTAAATTGGTTTTCAAGAAGTTCACCAACAGCACGAACTCGCCTGTTACCAAGGTGGTCGATATCATCAACACGACCCTTGCCGTTATTAAGTTCAACAAGGTACTTAGCAGTAGTTAAAATATCATCACGAGTCAGAACAGTGTTCTCAACAGGAATATCAGTTCCGAATTTATAATTAATCTTCATACGACCAACTTTTGATAAGTCGTATTTCTCAGGGTTGAAGAATAAATTTTCGAATAGAGTTTCTGCGGCCTCTACTGTTGGCGGCTCTCCAGGACGAAGTCTTTCAAAGATTTTAATTAGAGCTTCTTCTTTAGAATCAGTTTTATCAATAAGAAGAGTGTTTCTAATTTGATCACCGAAATTGATATTATCAATATAGAGAACTTTTACTTCGTGAACTCCAGAAGAAATAAGCTCTTGAATTTTCGCTTCACTAAGAGCTTCATTAGCAAGACAAAGAACCTCACCTGTACTCTCATCAAAGATATCTTCTGCAACAACTTTACCAACAATTTCTTCAAGCTCTGCTTGAAGAGTATTGAGCCCAGTTTCATTTATTTTCTTAATTGAAGCTTTTGTAAACTTCTTACCTGCTCTTACGAGCTGCTTACCAGTCTTAGGATCAAGAACATCTCTAATAGCTCTCGTTCCATTAAGTAGAGCAAAATCAAGCTCCCTGGTAAAAGTAGACTCTTTACCAAACTTAACTACTTCTGTGTTGTAGAAGATATCGAGAAGTTCAGGAGTACTATAGCCCATAGCTTTTAAGACAAGAGTAGCATGAAGCTTTCTCTTTCTATCAATACGAGCAAATAGAATATTCTTGTGATCAAACTCAAAATCTAGCCAAGAGCCTCTATGAGGAATAATTCTTGAACTATAAAGAAGCTTACCACTAGAGTGTTTCTTACCGCCATCATGTTCAAAGATAATACCAGGAGACCTGTGAAGCTGAGAAACG
>CALHBL010000091.1 GCA_937930825.1 uncultured Bacteriovoracaceae bacterium | reverse complement strand
GTTACTGGCATCTCCACCGTGTACTGCTGCCATCGTCATTGTGATCGCTGCCGTTAGTGTCGTCTTACCATGATCAACGTGACCAATTGTTCCGATGTTTACGTGTGGTTTACTTCTGTCAAATTTTTCCTTAGCCATTATCTTCTCCTAAATATAAATGCCTTTTGATTCTAAAACTTTCTTTGCTAAATCTCTTGCTACAACTTCGTACTTCAAAAATTCCATTGAAAAGTTAGCACGACCCTGAGACTTTGATCTAAGGTCAGTACTATAACCAAATAATTCAGACAATGGAACTTCTGCGTTAATAAGTTCTTTATTTTGCTTGGCCCCCATACTTTTTATGTGACCTCTCTTTTGATTAATATCTGAGATAACATCACCAGTATAGTCACCTGGGGTTGTTATCTCTAAATTCATTACTGGCTCTAAAAGCTCAAGTGTTGACTTCCTACAAGCATCCATAAAGGCTTGAGAGGCAGCTATAACATAGGCCACTTCAGAGCTATCCTCTTCGTTATAAATGGCCTGAACTAAAGTTACTTTTAGATTAACAAAGGGGTAACCAGCGAGCGCACCGGCCGGAGCTGTATCTCTAATCCCTTGCTCAATAGCAGCAATGTAATCTTCAGGAAGCTGCTTCTTTGTCACTTCACTCTCAAAACTAATAGTTCCGTTTAAATCAGCAGGTTCAACTCTAATTTTACAGTGACCAAATTGCGCTTTTCCAGCTTGCTCTTTGTTAAAGGTAGACTCTGCTTCTGCCAATGTAGAAATACTCTCTCGGTAAGAAACCTGGGGCTTACCTACATTAACACCAACCTTAAATTCTCTTTTTAATCTATCTGCAATAATTTCTAGATGCAGCTCACCCATACCGTAAATTAGAAGCTGACCTGTTTCAGGATTATTCTTAAAGCTAAAGCTTGGATCTTCAATTTGAAGCTGATCAAGTGTAGCTAAAAGCTTCTTCTCATCAGCTGTAGTCTTTGGCTCAATGGCAACAGAAATTACTGACTCAGGAAACTCCATAAGATCAAAAATTATAGGCTTATGATCAGTACAAAGAGTCTCACCCGTAGTCGTTGTTTTCATTCCCGAAAAAGCAACAATATCCCCTGCGCTTGCTACTTCGATTTCAGTTCTCTTATCAGCGTGCATAAGTAAAATTTTATTAACTCTTTCTTTCTTTTTCTTTAGCGGGTTGAACACATTTTGTCCGACTTTCACTTCACCACTATAAATTCTCACATAAGTTAAGAGCCCAACAAAGGGATCCGTGGTGATCTTAAAAGCAAGACCTGAAAAGAGATCAGTGACATCAGGACTTCTCTGTTCTTTTTTCTCATGATCTTTAGCACTTACCCCGTATACAATTCCACGATCTACAGGAGATGGTAGGTAGTCACAAATAGCATCAAGAAGCGGCTGAACACCTTTATTCTTAAACGCTGTTCCACAGAGAACAGGAACAAAGAATTCTTCAATCGTCGCTTTTCTAATTGCAGCCTTAATTTCAGTGACAGAAATACTTTCTCCGCCTAAGTACTTCTCAGCTAGCTCGTCATCAAAGTCTGCTAGGGTTTCAATAAGCTCTTCACGAGCAGCTTCTGCAGCTTCTAAGAACTCTGAAGGAATTTCACCAGTAACGACAGAAGCTCCAAGGTCTTCAGATTTAAAAGTTTTGGCCTTCATTTCGACAAGATCAACTAAGCCTACAAAGGTATCTTCCGCGCCCATTGGCAGCTGTATAGGTGCAGCTACTTTATTTAACTTACTGCGAATTTCTTCAACGCAATTTGAAAAATCAGCACCTACGCGATCCATTTTATTACAAAAGGCGATACGCGGGACTTTGTAGCGGTCTGCTTGATCCCACACTGTTTCAGACTGTGGCTCAACCCCATGAACAGCATCAAATACACCTACGGCCCCATCAAGAACTCTTAAGGCCCTTTCAACTTCAATCGTAAAGTCGACGTGTCCGGGAGTATCAATAATATTGATAATATTCTTATTCCAATTACAGGTGGTTGCTGCTGAGGTAATAGTAATGCCTCTTTCTTGCTCTTGGACCATCCAATCCATAGTTGCAGCACCATCATGAACTTCACCAATTTTATAATTCTTTCCTGTATAGAAGAGAATTCTTTCTGTAGTAGTAGTCTTGCCCGCATCAATGTGGGCCATGATTCCAATATTTCTAATTAATTCTAATTCTTTTGCCATTATAATCTCTAGAGTAGACCGTTTAACAAAAAAAGGCTTCTGAAGTATAAACCAAAGAAGCCTTTAATAATTAAATAATAATGTCTTTTTAATCTACCATTTAAGGTGAGCAAATGCCTTGTTGGCCTCTGCCATTTTATAAACGTCTTCACGCTTTTTAACAGAACCACCACGATTATTAGCTGCATCGATTAGCTCTTCAGCTAGTCTATCGATCATCGTCTTTCCGTTACGGCCTCTGGCATAATCTCTTAGCCAGCGAATCGCTAGTGACTGTCTTCTATTAGGACGTACTTCAACAGGAATTTGGTAAGTTGCACCACCAATTCTTCTTGATTTAACCTCAACAGCTGGTTTTACATTCGAAAGTGCTTTCTTAAAAAGCTTAAGTGGCTCTTCACCAGTCTTTTGCTCTGCGAGCTCAAGAGCTCCATAGAAAATTCTTTCAGCAGTTGATCTCTTTCCACCATACATGAGTGAATTGATGAATTTAGTAACAACTACGTCTTGAAATCTTGGATCAGGAAGAACCTGACGTGGGACTGCTCTGTGCTTTCTGCTCATTATTTTCTCCTACTCTTCACCTTGCCCTGATTATTCAGGCCAAGATTACTCTCAATTACCCTCACTATTGAGGGCCTTGAGATGGGTTTATTTCTTAGGCTTCTTAGTTCCGTACTTCGAGCGCCCTTGTCCTCTCTTATCAACACTTGTGGCATCAAGTGCTCCACGGATAGTGTGATAACGTACACCTGGAAGATCTTTAACTCTTCCCCCTCTAATAAGTACGATCGAGTGTTCTTGAAGGTTATGACCTTCGCCACCAATGTAAGAAGTAACTTCAAAACCAGAAGTTAAACGAACACGACAAACCTTTCTCATTGCTGAGTTTGGTTTCTTTGGGGTTGTTGTATAAACTCTTGTGCAAACACCACGTCTTTGAGGACATGACTTTAAGGCAGGTGACTTCGTTTTTGTAAACTTATCAGTTCTACCCTTTCTTATTAATTGATTAATTGTAGGCATCCTACAGCTCCTTCCCTAACCACTGATATCAGCGGTCGTATATAAACTAGCTAGTTCAAGTAACACACCGAACTAGCTAGTACAAGTTTTTTACAATGAAAGTGTTACTGATTCTCCCTCAGCTTCTTCACTTTCCTCACTAATTGCAGCATCAAAGTCACGATATCTCGCTAAGCCAGTTCCCGCAGGAATAAGCCTACCCATAATAACGTTTTCTTTAAGTCCTCTCAGAACGTCTCTCTTACCTTCTAAAGCAGCTTGAGTAAGAACCTTAGTAGTTTCCTGAAATGATGCAGCAGAAATAAAAGACTCAGTCGTTAAACTGGCTTTTGTAATACCAAGAAGTAAAGATCTGGCTTGAGCAAGCTCATAACCATCTGCCTCTAATTTGGCATTAATTTCTTTTAGCGCACCCTTAGTAATAGTATCACCAGCAACAAGACTAGAGTCACCCGGATCAGTTACTTCGACCTTCTTAAGCATTTGAGAAACAATTACCTCAATGTGCTTGTCATCGATCTTAACACCCTGAAGCTTATAAACCTCTTGAATCTCATCAACGATATAGCGAGCTAATGCCTTGATCCCCTTAACTCTTAAGATGTCATGTGGATTTGCTGGTCCGTCCATAATTGGCTCACCAGCTCTAACATAATCACCCTCGTTAACAACAACAAAGCGACCCTTAGGCACGGAGTAAGTTACAGGATCATTTCCGTCATCTGGACGAATAATAATTCTTCTACTTCCTCTTAGCTCTGGTCCAAACTCAACAGTACCAGCAACATCAGATATCTGAGCGGCATTAGCAGGCTTTCTAGCTTCGAAGAGCTCGGCAACTCGCGGTAGACCACCGGTAATATCTTTAGTTTTAGTAGTTTCTCTTGCAACTTTTGAAAGAGCGATACCAACACCAACCTGCTCTCCATCTTGAACCATAATATTGGCTCCAGTTTGAAGACGGTAAGTAGCTTGTCTCTTCGTTCCAGGAACAATGAGAGGCTGCCCTGACTCATCAAGAACTGAAATTCTAGGCTGAAGAGAAGGATCTTTAGACTCAGCAACAACTCTTGTAGTTAAGCCGGTAACAGGATCAACAGACTCGTTAATTGTTGAACCAACAACGATATCTTCAAACTTAATCGTTCCGCCTACTTCAGTAAGAATTGGAATTGAGAAGGGGTCCCATTCTATAATCTTGTCACCTACGTTCACTTCTTCACCTTCTTTGAAGAAGATTTTAGCGCCGTAAACCGCAGGATAACGTTCTTTTTCAACACCAGTGTTATCTTTAATTAAGATCTCACCAACTTTATTCATGATGATCATGTCACCTGTAGACATGGTCGCCACTTTAGCATTATCAAAGTGAATAATACCTGCAGTTCTCACCTCAGTCTTATTAACTTGTGCACCAGCAGTTGCAGTACCACCGACGTGGAAAGTACGCATAGTAAGCTGAGTACCTGGCTCGCCAATTGACTGAGCCGCGATAATACCGACGGCTTCGCCCATTGATACGAGCTTGCCACGAGCAAGGTCACGACCAAAGCAAGTTGCACAGAAACCGTATCTTTCTTTACAAGTAAGAACTGTTCTTACTTTAATCTGATCGATCTCATTCTCTTTAAGGATAGGAATATCTTTTTCTGTTAGCACTAGGCTTGAAGGAAGAACCTCTTCACCGTTAGCATTGAGAATAGGACCAGCAGTTGTTCGCCCCATCACTCTTTCAGTAACATCTTCAACAATTTCACCAGCTTCAATTCGTGAATTAAGAATAATTCCGTCAGTTGAACCACAGTCAATATTTCTGATAATACCATCTTGAGCAACATCAACGAGCCTACGTGTTAGGTAACCAGAACTTGCTGTTTTAAGAGCAGTATCGGCAAGACCTTTACGGGCACCGTGAGTAGAAGAGAAGTACTGAAGAACCGAAAGACCTTCTCTAAAGTTAGAAGTAATCGGAGTTTCAATAATTTCACCTGACGGCTTGGCCATAAGACCACGCATACCAGCGAGCTGTCTCATCTGAGTAGTAGAACCCCTTGCACCAGAGTTCGCCATCATGAAAATTGCGTTGAAAGATGGTGCTTCTTCAGACTCACCTTTTTCATTAACAAAGGTGTCCTTAGAAATCTTTTCAAGCATAACATGAGTAATTTTTTCGTTAGCTTGTGACCATACATCAATTACTTTGTTGTATCTCTCACCATTAGTAATTGAACCTTCGTTATACTCTTCAGTAATACGATCAACTTCAGCGTAAGAGTCTTTAAGGATCTTTACCTTATCTTCAGGTATCGTCATATCGTTAACGTTAATCGATATACCTGCTTTCGTTGAGTAGTGATAACCTAATCTCATAAGAGCGTCTGCAAGGAGCACAGTGTGCTTCTCCGTACCAACTCTATAGGCCTTATCAATAAGCTTAACGAGCTCTTTCTTACCGAGTTGCTTATTAATGTCGCTATATCTAAGACAAGCGGGAATAACATCGTAAATGAATGTTCTCCCAACAGTAGTTTCAATTATTTCACCTTCAGCACGAACTTTAACAGGAGCTTGGAGGTGAAGTTTACCTGAGTGATAAGCAAACTGAGCTTCTTCTTTAGAAGAGAAAGTTTTTCCATATCCTCGAGCAAATGGACGCACTCTACTCATATAGTAAAGTCCAAGAACAATATCCTGAGAAGGCACGATAATTGGAGAACCATCTTTTGGAGAAAGTATATTATTTGTCGACATCGCTAGAACACGACACTCCACTTGAGCTTCAAGAGAGAGTGGCACGTGAACGGCCATTTGGTCACCGTCAAAGTCAGCGTTAAAAGCAGTACAAACAAGTGGGTGAAGCTGAATCGCCTTACCTTCAATAAGAACTGGCTCAAAACCTTGAATACCAAGTCTGTGAAGAGTTGGGGCACGGTTAAGAAGAACGGGGTGTTCCTGAACGACTTCTTCAAGAATATTCCAAACTTCTTCTTTTTGTGAATCAACCATTCGTTTTGCAACTTTAATAGTTGTACAGTGACCTTTTTCTATAAGTCTGTTGTAAATGAAAGGCTTAAAAAGCTCTAGGGCCATAAGCTTTGGCAGACCACACTGATGAAGTCTTAAGCTAGGTCCAACAACAATTACGGAACGACCAGAGTAGTCTACACGCTTACCGAGTAAGTTTTGACGAAAACGTCCTTGCTTACCCTTGAGCATGTCTGAAAGAGATCTTAGTGGCCGCTTATTTGCGCCAGTGAAAACCTTCCCTCTTCTTCCGTTATCAAAGAGAGCATCTACTGCTTCTTGAAGCATTCTCTTTTCGTTACGGATAATAATTTCTGGAGCGTTTAATTCTTTAAGACGCTTAAGTCTATTATTCCTGTTGATTACTCTTCTATAGAGATCGTTAAGGTCAGAAGTTGCAAAACGTCCGGCCTCTAGAGGAACTAGTGGACGAAGATCTGGTGGAAGTACTGGAATAACATCCATCATGAACCATTCAGGTCTGTTATCAGACTTAAGTATTGATTCAACAACTTTTAGCCGCTTTGTGAACTTCGTTCTCGCCATTTCAGTAGTAGCAGCACGAAGACCTCGGCGAAGTTCTTTATTTTCAGTATCAAGATCAACTTTACGAAGAAGATCTTTTACAACTTCTCCGCCCATTCCAGCTTCAAACTCAATACCTTGCTCTTTAAGCTCAAAGTACTGTTGCTCAGTAATGACTTGGCCTATTTTAAGACCACCTTCAACTTCATCAGTAGCAGAACCTGTTACGATATAAGCTTCATAGTAGAGAACTTTTTCAAGTTCTTTAAGAGTTAGACTTAATAAAGCTCCAAGGCGGGAAGGTAGTGAACGTAAGAACCAGATATGGGCAACAGGAGCTGCAAGCTCGATATGACCACATCTCTCTCTTCTTACTTTAGAAAGTGTAACTTCAACACCACACTTCTCACAGACAACACCTCTGTGCTTCATTCTCTTGTATTTCCCACAGATACATTCGTAATCTTTAATTGGGCCAAAGATTTTTGCGCAAAAGAGACCATCTCTTTCAGGCTTGAAAGTTCTGTAGTTTATTGTTTCTGGTTTTTTAACTTCACCAAAAGACCACTCGCGAATAGTGTCAGGTGAAGCCATCTTAATAGAGACAGCTTCGACACTTACTGGGTCTTTTGGTTTATCAAAAAAGTTTAAAAGGTCTTTCATATTATGCCCTCAAAAATTAGTTAAAGCTTTCTTCTTCGTTATTTTCCTCAAGTTTCACATCAAGACATAAAGCTTGAAGCTCTCTAATGAGGACATTAAAAGATTCAGGAAGACCA
>CALHBL010000090.1 GCA_937930825.1 uncultured Bacteriovoracaceae bacterium | reverse complement strand
CGGATTTGGTCCTCTGATCCCTCCTGGCTTTAATCCGAGAGGTCCTGGCATTTCTCCTGAAATTCGTGATGGACTAAATTCTGTAAGAAAATCCTTTGATGGAAGCATAAGAAAATCTTTAGAAAGCGAAGAACTTAATAGTGAAATAAATGAGTCCTATACTGTAGATCCAAGTGAAAAAATGGGCGATTACTTTAAAGTAGATAAAGTACGCAGTGACTATGAATTAGGAAGTAATGGTCGTCTCTTAATTAAAAATAAAGTAAGAACTCGAGGAACCTATATAAGAAAATGGAACACAATGCAGTACTTTGGGAATGATGGGGAGATATCCGGAGATAGGCATTGGCTTAACTCCCTTGTCCGCTCTGCTGGAGGATGTAAGGCTGACAAGTCAAGCATGGTCGCGCGAACCCACTACGACTATCTAGAAAAAATAGATGAAGAAAATTATACCTATGAAAATGGTGAGCTATCTCAAGTTAGAGAGGATCGCTATGAAAGAAAAGAAGATAATAGGATTGAAAAACTAGAAGGCGGTAGAGTGACTCATTTTATGAATCACACGATTAGACCTATAAGAGAAAGAAATATTGAAAATATTGAAGAATATGGCCTAAGCACTCTTAAGAAGACCACTTTGAATGAAAATCTGATTCTTGTAACAGAAAATAGAGAAGTCGAAAGAAGAAGTTTAATTCATGGAAAAGCGGAATCTCTTCCTCTTAATAAGAGTACCTTTGAATCTGACACCTTTGGAAATACTGTGAAAGTTTCAACTTCTCACTTCGTGAATGATACTTTTGAGCACAGTGAATATACCTATGATTCCTTGGGGCGTATCGTGGCAGAATATCAAAATGGAAAATTAAAAACAAAGAAGAGCTACTTTTTCCAGACGCCTTTTAGTATCTCTGATGAAGTTGAAGGCAGAAGAACCAGCTGCGAAATCGATTCTCTTAGGGGTGTGAAGAAGAAGTGCTCTCATCCGCAGGGAACTCTCTTCTACCAATATGATCACAATGATCAGCTCATCAGTGTGGACGCGCAAGGCCTTCTTAAGGGACGCCAGTACCAACTTGATTATGATATATTTCCCGGTGATGGAGTCGAGCTCATAGAAACTCAGGGTCAAAGAAGGCGAAAGATCCTCTTGGGTAATGATGGAAGAAAGACAGATGAAGTTGAATTTCTTCCCGGAGGAGAGTCTAGGCGTCAGGAATTTTACTATGATGCTTCTGGGATAATGAACTCTTTTTCCATTAATGAAGTGAGCACTAGGATTAAACGAGAATTTACCTTCAATTGCCAAGAGAAAATCACAACTTATAATGGTGAGGTATCGGGGTCCCGAGTCTGTGATAATTTCTCAAAGAAAGAAGAGTCACTATTTAGGGGCAGCAGCTTTAATAAAGATGAAGTCCTCTCTAAAAGTCTCCAATTAAAAACAATTCAAAGCATCAAGAAAGACCTCTATAAGAATAGAGAGACCGTAATGAATGCTTCAAACACTAAAATAAACTCCCTTGGTCAGTACTCATGGAATCGAGATATTTTAGGAGGGATAGAGAGCTTTCACTTAGATGGCGGGCAGAAGGTAGAGTTAGGTTTTGATGAAAGAGGACGAGTTACTCTTGATGAAAATCAAAATAGTTATGAGTATAGGAATGATAAGCTTATGAGCATAGAAGGAATTCATAAGAATGTCATTTCTCAAAAGATCAACTATCGTCAATCCCTGATCGATTCAGTAGAGCTCTCAGATCTCGGCAGCCTGAAATTTGAATACAAGTATGATACCCTAAGTTCCATTGAAATGATGAATCCTGCTTATAAAATAGAATTTGACTACGATGATTTTGGATCAAGAAACCACTTTAAATGGGGAGAAAATAGAATCGTGATAGAGCGAACGCTAGGTGAGGTGACTTCTTTAAAGAATATGGTCTCCACTATTGAGTATGACTCCTATGCCAATATTAAAGCGGTTCACTTCGAAAGTGGTCTTACTCTTAAAAGCTCCATTGATGGGAAAGGTCGCCTTCTTTCAAACGAGCTTGGAGAAATCAAGCAAGACTTCTCCTACGATAAGCAAGACCGGCTCTCTCAATTTTCTCAAACGCTCAAGAATAAAAGTACCAATAAAGCTTATGAGTATAGCAGTCAAAACGAAAACCCAATTCTTAAAAAATCCCAGCTCGCCAGCCGAGATGATCTGATGCGCTTGGAGCGCTCGGGAACTCTAAGCTTTGACTTCCTAGGAAACTCGATCTCTAAGATACACTCTGAAGCTGGTAATATCGATCTCTACTACAGCGCAACTGGCGAGATCTTAGGAGGCTGCACGGAAGGAGCAGACTTTAAAATTGACTCCAAAGAGTGCTGGCTTAAAGTAGACTCAGACAACTTCGTTATCAAGAAGAAGAAGGTCTCCCTCGTAAGGGTCTCAGGTCGCCCCATCGGCGTCCAAATTGAAGGCTCCTTCTATCCTGTATTGGTTGATCACAGAGGCTCCATTATCGCCGCCTTCAAAGGCAAGAGCGCTCTATTTATGAGGCGCTTTGATGACTGGGGCCAAAAGAGCGTAGAGTTCTTCAGTGAAGAGGCCAAGGAAATAGAGCGCCTGATCGTCTGGGACTTTGCCCAGATGATTCACAACCCACTGCTTGAAGGCAGCGAACTCTACCACGCCGCCTTTCGCAGCTACTCCCCCGTGGTAGGAGAGTGGGCAAGCCTAGATCCACTCTTTATCAAGAATCCAGATCAACTGATTGGTCTTCGCGGAAATTGGAATCCAGTGGAGTATGCTTCTGGGGATCCGGTTAATTTTGTTGATCCGAGTGGG
>CALHBL010000089.1 GCA_937930825.1 uncultured Bacteriovoracaceae bacterium | reverse complement strand
GTCTCTATATCAAAAAAGTTGAAGTCATTGAAAGTCCATTGAGACATAGTTTGAGTTCAGGAAACCACATACTTGTAGTATCTTGAGCTTAAAATAGGCCATATTTCGATATCCATAGGCCCTTTTCTTAACTGTCTTAATAACGTTATTTATCCCTTCAGAAAGGGAGCTGCTCACACGATATTTAAAATAATTCTTGAAGGTATCCCAGTTGTTATTGAATGTTTTCCACCATTTTTCTAAGTTATAGAAGACTTTGGATTGCCTGATCCATTCTCCCATTTCTACAAATTTCTCTCTTGCTTCAAGCTCATCTTTAGATTGATAGATTTGAAACATCCCTTCTTTAATCAACTCCAAATAAGCAAAGTGCTGGTTGTCCTTGAGTACATCATTAATATGTCGATTCTCTACCTTGCTTCTTCGCTCTGCTTTCTTTAAAAAGAGCTGCTTAAACTTTCCTCGGGTTAGCCTTTTAATCTCTCCCTGGCACAGGTGATGACTCAGCCAGGCCCTGTCATCATTTACATACTTTTCAAAAGTTTGCATGATATGGAATCTATCCCAAACAAATGTAGCATTGGGGCAATTTACTTCAACAGACTTCTTGTAGCCATCAAACTGATCAGCTGCGACGACTTCAATATCTTTACAGCGCTCTTCTCCAATCACATGGAAGAACTCATCTAGGGCCTCTTTAGAGCGTGATTCCGACACCCACACAACTCTTCCAGAGTTAAGATCCGAGACAATTGTAAAGAACCTCTTATCTCTGGATTCTTTGCGGTAGTACTTCTGTTTTCTAGCGTAGACTTCATCAACGGAAATTCTTGTAACTTTTGGAATTTTATAATGCTGAAAAAGCCTTCTCATTCTTTTAAAATCAAAGCGCCACATGGTCATGGGATCATTGCCTGTAAATTTTGCAGCACGTGAAACAGGTGCAATCTCACAAAGCCTTCCAAGCCACCACGCATATTCTTCAGTAACGTGAGGGCTTTCAGAACTAATAAAACTTAGAGCTTCTGATCGAGTTTTTTTACAGGTTGGGCAATAGTGCTTTTGTCTTTTTAAAATAAGATAAGTTTTAAACTTATGAATATCGAGAGTTCTAACCTTAATTTTGTGCTCACCAACTTTAGCTGAGTTAAGCCGGTCGCCACATTTTGAGCATAGTCTTGGAGATTCTTCTTTGTTTTGTAAGTAGATTTCGATGAAGCCTTTAGAAATCCACTCTTTTAAGTCAATTACTTCAAAACCGGGGGTGATTTTTGATATAAATCTAGGTAATCTCATGTTGGCCCTTCCTTGGGTTTATAATTATTTTTTGCAAAACAATTATCTCAAAATCAAGGGAAGAGGCCAACTTCTTAACTATTTTTCAACTTTTTTGATAAAGATCCCAATCGCTTAAGTGACTTTGTACACAAGTAACTAATTTTGATCTGATTCGACATTAACCCCAATAAAGCTAGTTAAAGACCTATTTGGATAGATCTTTCCAGTCACATCATTCCAGGAGGCTACCGGCTTCTCAATTTTATTAAACTCTTCAACGAGCTTCGCATGCTTATCTTTAGTCTCTAAAAACCTTCTTTTCTTCTCCTGCCTTTTCTTGTGAGTCCTTTCTCTTAAGGTACTTAATTCTCCATCGCTTATAGTAAAGTCCGAATCAAGCAAAGCTCTCTCAAACCTCTTTAGAAGCTGAGGTTTGGATAAATTACCTAAATTTAATAGTTCCTCTTTTAGCTCATCAGTGCCTCTTGGGGCGAGCTGCGTTTCTAAATTAAAAACATCTTCCCATAGCTTGTAGATGTTATTTCTTTTAGGATCTTTTTCATTAAAAACCTCTCCTTCTTTAATTTCGTAGATTCGATGACCTTTATAGAAATCCTTAAAAACTGACTTACAAAACTCTTCTTCATCTTTTTCCATTATTAAATTATGAGTGTGTCTTCTTGAAATTTTACTATTTATTCTAAGCTCAACACGGGTAACTTGCTTATCGATATAGCCCAGAGATTCGTAGTAGTTGTATTTAAACGGAGTTCTCTTAGCTCTCTGTTCAATAAGCTCGCGGGTCTTATCATAGATCGATACTCCCCAGTCGTTGCTCTTTCCTGCTAAATAGTGGTTTTTCTCATTCTTTTCATTAACAAAAGCCCTATAGTTGCATTTAAATCTCTTAACATATGACTTTGAATCAAAGCCTTTTTCAAAAAATTCATTAGGATGAATACCAAAGAAGTCCCTAGCAACGTGAATCTCAAGCACTGAAACCATGTACCCAGACCTTCTGCAAGCTTCAGAAATGAAGTAAGAGATCAGTCTATAGGCCTGATCAAAGCAAAAAAATGTAGATTGAAACTCAACATCAAAATACATAAAGTCTTCAATTTTCAGATCAATGCCAAAATCTCTTGCCCAGTATTTAGGCTTTTTGGCGCACCCCATTTTCTCAAAATTTTCCCAAGGTAAATCAAGAACATCTTCAATCAAATCTTTCACAAAACTAGTCGTGTCATATGTATCTTTTTGGCCATCAAACATTATGCGTAAAACACATTTATCGAGGCCATATTTGGCTTGATCCATGACAATCCTTTGCGGATAGATCCGCCCCCTAAACAAGGGCGGTTTCGAGGCACACCCGTCGCCTGCGGCGCCGTGAGCACCGCGAAAAGTCCAGATATCTTAGCGATTATGGCTAAGGATTTAAATATGCATGCCATTATGAGCTCAGAAATGATAGCTCTAGTCGCTTTTGGCAATTAATACTTGCTTTTATATAGGTTTTTGAAACTAGTCGTTTAGAAAGGCATTTTTGAGCTTGGGACCTCTAGACATTTTGAAAGAAAATAAGGGTGGTTTTTGCGAAAATAATGGAACCAAAATGTGGAGTCTAAAAATACATTTTTAGACTCTGTGCGAAGCTAGCGTAATTAGTCCATGCCTTCTTGTAAAGTTTGGAGCTTATACCATATAGGCAGTTCTTTTCACGATTAAATCCTCTCTAAAAACATTTCGGGTAAGAAAAATATTTATAAACAGGGCTAGTACCCAAGACTGGTAACCATCTACAGAGACGGAACAACCAGTCAAGGATTCGTAGAACTAAATAGTTCACTAAAGGTTTTTCCATTTCTCACTCCCCCGTAAAATGAGTAGGAGAAGATCTCAAGAAAGGTACATAGTTTCAGTTGGTTATGTTTATTTCCGCGGTCCTGCTTCAGATCGCTTTTGCTATGGAACCATAAATAATATGTATCACAAGCATAGTTAATATTCATTTTCTAATCTATTTTTTTTCCAGTAGAAACTTTCTTGTGCCAAAGAGTTAAGTATTTAATAAATAAGGAGAATATTTTGAAGAGTCTAATTACTTTGTCCTTTTTTGGATTAATCACTTGCTTTAATGTTAAAGCGAGTAATGATACCGTGAATGTGATGTTTAGCCTTTCAAGTGCTGGTGGTGATCATTATGAAATCGTCGCAACAGATGGAGAAAAAGGGATATTGAAATTACAGCTTGGTCAATACCATTGCTATGGCGAGTTCGAATTGGATAAGTCACACGGAGGGAGAGATGATCTCGGTCACATCAACATTTATTTCCCCAGCATGGGGCAAAGAGATTACCCAGGAAACTGTCATAACTTTTCTCTTAGTGTCGATCTACTAGGGAAAAAGCTATGGCAACTAGCTCCCGGAGAAGAGCTACAGACTCATTATAGGGGCGTAGAATCTTTTAATCGCTTGAAAGAAGTAGTTTTAACAAGGTTAAAAAGAAAAATATAAAAATATCTTTACAATCTTTTGAAAAAGCGCATTCCTACTTTTCATCTCTTGCAAGCCTTTCAGGTATTCATCTTGAGGACAGCCGCAAGCCAAGGATCTGGCAGAGCATAAGCTATGGCCTTTAAGTTGACGCAAGAATGTGAAAAATAGAGAAGGCTATTAAGAGGCTCTCAGGAAATTGATAAAGTTTTAAACGGAGCCCTTATTACAAGAGTGGAGTCTTGATAGGAAGTTCACCTAACCAAAAGAGAGCTTTCTAGGCTCTTATTCTGAAATGATTTAGCTTTTCCAGTAAAAAATATTTGGCCTTTCGTCTCGAGTATTCTAATGTTTATTTCATGTACAAATTTTTAGAAAAAAAAGAACGTCTTGAACTCTGTAAGTTAGGCGTGCTAGACGCCTAACTTACTATAGTTTTGAAAAAGAGAAAAGTACTGTGGTAATGGGAACTAAAGAATAACTAAATGAGCCATGGAGAAGATGAAAGGCTTAGCTCGCCACTTGTGAAACTTGTTCGCCATCCCTAACAACTGTCTCCGCATGAATGTCATAACCGTTAGGCCAAGCAAGAGAACCAAGCTCTAAGAATACTTCTTTAAAAAAAGTTAGATCCTGTAGTGGCTTAATCATTTCAGAAGACTCACTCTTTACAAAAGACATGTCATACTTAAAAAAATCCCCATTTTCCATTTCACACTCCAAAACAAAATCTAATGCTTTGACGCTTATAATCTTTCTCATTGATCTGCTCCTGGAATTCTCTTCAGTTGTTTACCTTGTTCCATTAGTTCCCAATCTTCTAAAAGAGACGACTTATACTCTTGAGACCATTCTAGAATAATTTTTTCAGCTTTCTTAGGAAACTTTCCAACAATTTTTCTTCCAGTATTAATATCGAAACTAGCTTCAAAACCTTGATAGTAAGCATGAAAATGTGGAGGGTTATGCTCTCTAAAATACATTTTTATTAGAATACCAAAAAACATCGAAATTGTTGGCATATTCAAAAACTCCCAATAGTTTCAAAACAATTACATCTATAAGCTAAAACAAACTTCTATTAGTTTCATTGCACTAATTTATAGCAGAAAGTTTTAATTTTCTTTGTATAATCTTTCTCTGCTCTAGAAATAAGCTTTAGATCAATCAAGCTCTTAATAGAGGTATCTATATAGCGAGATGACACATTATATTTTTTCATAAACATTGATCGAGTAATCACCGGCTCACTAGTATTTTGATTAATTGACTCACTCTTTATTGCCGTAACTATCTTTTTCTCATTAGCAGTATTTCCCATTCCAGAAGAAGCAAGTTCCCCCTTAAGTTTAGCCAGCTCTAATTTAAGTTTATCAACTTCACTAATTGGATCTTTTAAATTGTTCTCGACCTCTAAACTATCTTGAATAACGACTTTCTCTGTCTTTTTTTCAGAGGGCAGCAGAGGTGCAGGATCTTTTACTTTCGATTTTACAGTTACTTCCGTAGTAAGCTCTTCTGTAGGACTACTCTTCTTTGAATTATTCGAATAAGCATCAGATAAAGAGGATAAGCTTGTTCTTCTTTTTCTTTTACTTTTCTTATTAGAGACATCATCTCTTTTTAAAATTTCTGATACATTTATATTAGACATAAGTTACCTATTGTATTGCAATCTTTTTATTAGGTTTTAATTCTAGAAGCTCTGTAACTAAATCAGTGATGTCTTCATATGCCTTAGTCCCTCTCTTGATTTCACCATGCTCCTGGGCCTTGACAAAACTTTGATCAATCCTCATCGCTGTATCAAAAGTACTTACCCCTAACTCCCTAACTTCTCCGATCTTTTTAATTGCCTCTGTCGTCATTCGTTTATCAAAACCATTGATTAAGACCTTTGTCTCAGTATTCATTTCTGGCCACTCTTTACTCTGCTCATCAATAAAGCCAAGAAGTAAGTCGAGGCCATCTATAGAGTTTTTATCGAGGCGAATAGGTGCAATATTTAAGCTTGAATACGCAAGGGCCATCAAGTTTATTTGAGATAGGTTTGGTTCTGTATCAAAAATAATAAGGTCAAAATCAAGTGAATCTAAAACTCTTTTAAAGTAACTGCCCTTATTAATATTAGTGTTCGTAATTTCATTCTCTAACAGTTGATTTTTAAGATTACTTGGAAGAAGAGATAAAAATGGATTTATTTCGACTATAGAGTCAGATAAGCTGACATGCTTTTTTATAACGTCATACAAGCAGGGAAAATCACCATCGTTCGCAGAAGGCCAAATTTGGTCAGTAGCATTGCCTTGCTTGTCGCAATCAATCAGTAAGGTTCTGAAGCCCAGACTTGATGCTTTCTTGGCAATGTTCACAGAGATTGTAGTCTTGCCTACTCCCCCTTTTACATTACAAACACATATATTTTTTCTTTCAAACTGATAGTTTCTTTTTTTCAATATTTTACGCACACCAGTAGGTGTGTAATAGCGTCTATTATTGGAATGAACAACCGTGTCAACGGTGTCCTTGAGATTGTATCGAGACCTTAGGTTATTGATATTTTGAGGTTTTACTTCAAAGATGCTTGCTAATTCCGAACTATTAATCATTATCTATCCACCATGACCTAGTTTAAGTATATACGATAAATTATCATTTATTTTAAACATGAGCACAAGCATTTATCTCTAAATGGTCCAGTTTAATTCATAAACCTAGCTCACTTGTTAAACCTAGTTCACTTGTTAAACCTAGTTTACTTGTTAAACCTAGTTCACTTGTTAAACCTAGTTTACTTGTTAAACCTGGTTTACTTGTTAAACCTAGTTCACTCGCTAAACCTAGTTCACTTGTTAAACCTAGTTCACTTGTTAAACCTAGTTTACCGAGTGAACCTGGCCTCACCACAAAGTGAACTAGGTTCACTCGGTGAACTAGGTCACAAAATCTAAAAACAATGTTTAAGTAATAGTAGATAAAAAAACAGAAGTATCGATTGAATAAATCAGAGGAATATAGCTAACAATAATGCTTAAAGTAACAAACAAGGACAATCTACTACTAAGCTTCCCAGCCCCTCTAAACAATACCAACCTAACGGGGTCAGTATATCTAAGCAAGATTCTATCTTTTTCCTATTTCTATTTCCACAACTATCAAAAATCATTTTCTTATTCTCTTTCAAAGAGTCATTACTCAACATTTGACTCTATTGGGTCAACAGGTGAGTGGTTTAACTTAGTTGTTGATTCATTGGTTCAGTTTGTTGAAAACCTCAATAAGGGTTTCGATATGCGAACACGCGACTACAAAGGCAAGTTGACGATTGTTGATTCAACAGAATTCAACAAGTTTCAACAAAACCCTGAGAGTTTCAACAGCTCAAAAGGCCTAGACTTTGACATTCAAGTAAACTTAACAGGATGGGCCAGGGCCAACTCAAACGGCCTCAGAAAAATCAAAAGCTTTCTTAATAGATATAAAAAAGAAGCACAGATTACAAAAAGCAGACTCTTAAAAGAAAGTACAAAACTTGTACTATTTTTAATTATCGAAGCTGCCATTTTGAAATTTAGTCATGAGTTCTATTTAAAAATGGGGCTTACAATAATTTGGGCATGGTCTTTTGCTTTCATGATTGAAGCCGCATACACGATTCTTTCCAGTGAAAGTAAGTTAGAGTTGAGAGTGTTGCGCGCCGCGCTTTTTTTATTCTCAGCTTTTACGGTTTGCTACTCTTCTTTCATCAATGATTCTGCTCTTCAAAAAAATCTAAAATGGCGAGATGAAAAAGTTTTAAATCAGTCTGCACAGATTCAGGCACTAGAGAATATGCGAAGTAGGAAACTTGGGCAAAGAAGTCTTGCGAGAAAAAGTACTCATCAAAAAATCGAGACTATTAATCTTCAAGTTAAACAGCTTGAGAGCAGAATGGATTACTACAAGCGAGTAGGGGACGAGTCGAGCCTTAAGGTTCTCTCAATTGAAAAATACAAAAAGCTTAACAAGAAAGCTGAGCTTCAAAGTTTTAAAACTTCTGGTATTAGTCGCAAAATTAGCTCCCTCGATTCTAAGATTGAAGCCTCTAGGCTAAAGCTTGAAGGTCTTAAGTCTAAGCACTCACAGTCTAAAATCTTAAGCTGGAGCAATTTTAAAGCTCTTGAACTCAATACTTATGTTTGGATGAGCTTGATGCTTATTCTTCAGCTTGTTTCTAGCTGCTTTATTAAATCTATCTGTTTAACAGTAGTCGCTTATATCAATCAGAAAAATAAGATTAAAAAGAAAACCGAAAAAAGGAATTTCAATGGTTATTCGTCACCCTACTTTAATGTTCAGTAACGACAGCTAAGTAGCTTCAAATCAGTTTTATACAGTTTTTTAAGCCCTTTTAGTAGGGCAGGGGTTTTTATGTCCAAAAATACAGATTATTCATTAAAGACAATCTATATCAGAAAGAAAGATATCAAGATGCTCAATCTTGCTTCTGAGAAAAAAGGGCTTCGCCACTATCTCACTGTTATTGAAGCTATGACGAGGACAAGCTTTTTTATAAAGGGGAGTGTTCCCATTGCTACTAAAGATTTCAAGGGGATTTCTAAGAACTCCTTTAAGCCTATTTATGAGCTTTATAAATCCTCAGGAATTCTCGAGTTTAAAAAAGGACTCTTTGGGCGTGTTTCATATAAGTATCCTGAAAGTTACCCAAAGAGCCTAGATGACTGGATGAAGACTGAGGGCGGTTTTATTAAGCTTGATAGAGAGCTTTTAAATACTCTTCTAAATGATTTAACTGATAATGAGCTGCGAACGTATCTTGCCTTAATGCTTATCTCTGAAGCTTCTTATAAAGATGCTCGAAAAGATCTTGGAGTTATGACTTGGTTTAAAAATATTAGAGATCATCATGTTATAATTTCTCAAAATACTCTTAAAAATGTCATGGGCTCTTTGGAGGCTAAGGGATTTATCTCTTTAGCAACACCCATAAAAGTGGAAGATCGTCTTAAATCTCGCTTTTTGTTTTGCCTACTTTCCCAAAAATTGAGACCCGATATCCCAAAAATTGATGCCAAAGTAGCTCAATCTCCCAAAAATTGCGTACATTTAAAAGAGGATTGTTTTAAATTAAGTATTAATTTAAATCAGAATAGGGAAGTTTTGAAAAAAATCATTCCTAGGAAGAAAGCCAAATCTGATTTTAATTTTTATGGACTAGATAAACTAGAGAGACCTCTAGCTATGCAAACAATTAACAAACTAATCAATAAGCATGAGTTTTCAATCGATCAGGTTCAAGAGTCTGTTATGAGATTTAGCCGTTATATTAACTCTCACCCTGATATTAAAGCTGAATATCATAATCCAGTAGGGTTCTTAGTGAATCACATGACTAAGTTTGGTGAGATATTTATTGAGCCCGAGTATTGGCTAGAGCTTCAGCACAGGGAAGAGCTTGGCAAAGATCGCTTTAAATATAAGAGCAAGTCTGAAGCGAAATTAGAATCTGAAAGTAGTGCTGAGTCCTTGAGTGATTTCTTTTCGGATATATTAACTCTGGTAAATCCAAGCCTAGGCAAAGTAGAGCCAAAATACCTTGCTCAAGTGGTCCTATAAGGAACTTCTCTACTTGTACCACTTCAATAAGTTTCATTACAAGTATTGATTTTATATCTTTATTTTTTGATCTTTAATATTCTTAAATTGCAGACCGTGAAATAAAGCAGCTCTATTTCAGGAGAGAGAGTCGACAAGCGTCGGGGCCAAAAACTTCAAGGAGCGGAATTAATATAATAACGACTTCTTGAGTAATGAAGGCCAGAAAGCTCAAGCGGAAGGCTGCAAAAGGCGAGTTGAAGTCGTCACCATAGAAATTTGCGTAATCTTTTAAATCCTCAAGCACAATAATTGAAAATGCCTACAAGAAGTCAAAGCGAAATTTCATTTTTAAGTTTATTACAAGTAAACTTCCTTTCAAGATGATCTTAATGAATATTGACGACAGATTCCTCACTCGACTCAAGAAAAACCTTATACCTTAGATGCATGCTCCCTCTTTCTGGCCTATGAAAAACATTAGTAAACACTTCTTCACTTTGGCTAAGTTCTTCCATTTTATAGTAGAGGTGGGTCATGAAGTTCTTTGTACTTTTTTCAGTATCATAAGAAAGGCTTACGAACATGTGCAATGGATCTGAATTTTTAACATTTTTTAATTTTTCAGCAAAGGTATTTGCTGGGACATGAAGACTCTGATCTATTTGCGACCACTCTATCTTTTTGACGAAGTCCTGAACCTTGAATTCCATAATATCAAGACTACGTTTAGATGTCTCTATTGTGACCGAGATTGTAATATTACTCACCTTACTCTCATCGGTGGTAATGCTTGCAAGGTAAATATTTAAACCTTTTTCTTTTAGAGAGCTCGGGGTTATGTTAGTAGCATGCGACGAGACTATAGAGGCTAAGAAAGCTATTATTAAAACTAGTTGTTTCATTCTAAATTAATCCTTGTTAGAAGTGCTTTGAATGTGTGCTGCATGCAGGCTGACTTGCTTCTACAGTGTTAAAATAAATACTTTTTAAATTTTACAAATCTTCAATTTCACTCCATGGAGTATTGGCAGGAAGTTGAAGCTCTTTTGCTTTTATTAATCTTTCCATTTCTGAAATGTGTATATAAATTCCCGCCCAGCTTGAACTTTTTGGGAGATCAAGCATTTCAGCTATTCTTAAACGACCTGGTTCAGAATAATGCTGGATAACATCTGTCCATGTTGAATTGCGAGACATCTTAAGGCTTCTAATAGCGTTTCTTTTAGCTCTGTTGTATTTACTTATATTTATATTTGCCCAAGTTGAGTTATGAGGAAGTTGCAACAGTTTTATTTGCTTCTTTCTTTCAGCTTCTGATACAGCCTCGCGGCGAACTTCGTAAGAAGTACCTTCTCGAAACTCTAGCTGGTAGATTTTTTGATATATACCTTTCTTTTCAGCCAGATTGAACAAGTATTCTTTAACATCATCAATCGTTAATGTGCTGTCGAGCTCATATCTATTAATAGCATCAATTCTAAAGTTTTCAGTCTCTTCTATATGAAGGTTTATCCATTTAGTGTTATGAGAGCCTCTTGCAAGTCTTATAAATTCTTCGTAGGTAGTAAAGCTATTTGCTAGAACATTAGTTAAACTTGAGCTCATCACTAGAAAAGAAAAGAAAATAAGCACAAGTGTTTTATTAAGCTTAACTATATTCATAATTTTTTCCATATCTTTGATATTGTCCACGAACTGTGGTGTTGATGATCACCTGAGTTTAATAGACGGTTAATAATATATCCCTATCCTACGTCATTTTTAGAACGGTTTATAGAGCTGTTGAAAAAACTTCAAAGCACCTGTTTGAAACATCAACAATCGCTTGTCTCTCTATCAAAAAAGTTGAAGTCATTGAAAGTCCATTGAGACATAATTTGAGTTCAAGAAACCACATACTTGTAGTATTTTGAGCTTAAAATAGGCCATATTTCTATATCCATAGGCCCTTTTCTTAACTGTCTTAATAACGTTATTTATCCCTTCAGAAAGTGAGCTGCTCACGCGATATTTAAAGTAATTCCTAAAGGTATCCCAGTTATTATCAAATGTTTTCCACCATTTTTCTAAGTTATAGAAGACTTTGGATTGCTTGATCCATTCTCCCATCTCAACAAACTACTCTCTTGCTTCAAACTCATCTTTAGATTGATAGATTTGAAACATCCCTTCTTTGATCAACTCTAAATAAGCAAAGTGTTGGTTGTCCTTGAGCACATCACCAATGTGTCGATTCTCTACTTTACTTCTTCGTTCTGCTTTCTTTAAAAAGAGCTGCTTGAATTTTCCTCGGGTTAGTCTTTTAATCTCTCCCTGGCACAGGTGATGGCTGAGCCAGGCCCTGTCATCATTTACATACTTTTCAAAAGTTTGCATGATATGGAATCTATCCCAAACAAATGTAGCGTTGGGGCAATTTACTTCCACAGACTTCTTGTAGCCATCAAACTGATCAGCTGCGACGACTTCAATATCCTTACAACGTTCTTCTCCAATCACATGAAAGAACTCATCTAGCGCCTCTTTAGAGCGTGATTCGGACACCCATACAACTCTTCCAGAGTTAAGGTCTGAAACAATTGTAAAGAACCTCTTATCTCTGGATTCTTTGCGGTAGTACTTCTGTTTTCTAGCGTAGACTTCATCAACGGATATTCTTGTCACTTTTGGGATTTTATAATGCTGAAAAAGCCTTCTCATTCTTTTAAAATCAAAGCGCCACATGGTCATGGGATCATTGCCTGTAAATTTAGCAGCACGTGAAACAGGTGCAATCTCACAAAGTCTACCAAGCCACCACGCATATTCTTCAGTAACGTGAGGGCTTTCAGAACTAATAAAACTTAGAGCTTCTGATCGAGTTTTTTTACAGGTTGGGCAGTGGTGCTTTTGTCTCTTCAAAATAAGATAGGTTTTAAACTTATGAATATCGAGAGTTCTGACTTTTACTTTGTGCTCACCAACTTTAGCTGAGTTAAGCTGATCACCACATTTTGAGCATAGTCTTGGAGATTCTTCTTTATTTTTTAAGTAGATTTCGATGAAGCCTTTAGAAATCCATTCTTTTAAGTCAATTACTTCGAAACCGGGGCTGATTTTTGATATAAATCTAGGTAATCTCATGGTGGCCCTTCCTTGGGTTTATAATTATTTTTTGCAAAACAATTATCTCAAAATCAAGGGAAGAGGCCAACTTCTTATCTATTTCTCAACTTTTTTGTTAAAGATCC
>CALHBL010000088.1 GCA_937930825.1 uncultured Bacteriovoracaceae bacterium | reverse complement strand
CTTTTCAAATGATGCTGATGATAGACGGCTTGAAAGGCTCAATACACCGCATATTCTCAAGAGTGAGAGGCTCAAAGAATTCAATATCGTTACGGAATGGTTTGACGAAAATCCTGGCTGGCTAACAGATACTTCCGTTCTTCCCGAGAGTCTCTACCCCATGCCTTAATTCAAGAAGTTTCAATAACTTAGAGTAAGTGGTGCTGTTCTATTTTCTTTTGGACCATTATTTAGACCACTTTGGTCCAAAAATATTGTCAGACAAGATGAGCTCTTCTAGAACAGTCTCATGCAACAAGAATTAATCGATGAAATTTACCGCGAGTGGGAGCAGATAAAAAGCAGGAACCCCGCTATATCCCTTAGGGCCTTTTCAAAGAGAATAGATATTCCCCACTCAGCAATGAGTGAAATTCTTAATGGCAAAAGGCGTATTTCCAAGAAAATGGGCCTCAAGATCATTCAGAAACTCAATATAGACGAAGAGCGGCAAAAAAATCTCATTGATAAAATTGATTCAGCAAATAGCTATGAACTCCTAGAACTGCAAGACTTTAAAATCCTTTCCACTTGGGAGCATTTTGCAGTCCTCAATCTCTTAAAATTAAGAGACTTCATTTTTGATTCCAGCTGGATGGCACGCCGACTAGGCATTTCAAAAGATCGAGTTGAAAGAGTATTGGCCCGTCTCTTTTCTTCGGGCCTTCTTAAAAAGAAGAATGAAGATGAGGTTGAGAGAGTAAGCAATCACAACTTAAGAACGCCAACAGGAATTAAGAACCAGGCGCTGCAAAATTATACGCGGCAGAGTTTTGAAAGAGGAATTGACTCTCTTACAGAAACGGAAGTTTCCCTACGTGATTTCTCAACTCTTACCCTCACCATGAATAAGAAAGATCTGCCAAAGGCAAAGAAAATCATAGAAGAATTTCGTTTTAAATTTGATAAAGAAATTGAAAGAGTTCCAGGGGATGAAGTTTATAAACTTGTCATTGGCCTCTATCCGCTGACTAAGGAGATTACTAATGAATAAATCATTTTGGATCACAATCATACTTATTAACTTTTCTGCCCATGGTTTTTATCAGCTGGAGTCTCTTGAAAGTGACTACCTCGAATCCTTTCAAAACTATAGCAACTACTTTAGGCTTGGAGATCACACCGGAAATGGTGGCGATGTCATTATTTGTGATCAGGGCGATTCAATTTCATATCGCATGTTAGACTACTACGAAACGAGCGAGCTGCACTTTCTAACTCCGGAGCTTCCCCCAACGGGTAGTCGTGAGTCTTACCTAGAAATCATTATCGGTAGGCTAGATAAGAATATTCAAAGCTCTTATCGCAGTAGAGCAGAGTCCTTCTTATCCCGAGTAGAGTGGACTAGTGAAGAGCTTCAAGATATTCCTGACTCTCAACACACTTTGATCCCTTCTCACTGCCAACTCAAACAAATTGCGATCAATCATCTCAATGGGCAAATCAGTATCAATGAAAACTTATGGAAGAAGCTTGATGACTTAAATCAAGCGGTGCTCATTCTCCATGAGCTTTTCTATGAAGATGCTATTCTCTCTGGTCATCGGGACTCGGTCTCTTCGCGCTTTACCCTGTCCTATAAAATATCAAGTCACCACAGCTCTATTAAAATTGAGGATGAAGTCTGGTATAATCTTAAAAGTTATAATCCTCATTACTATGAAGGAATTATTCGCTTCTCCCCTTTTCCTAAAGTCATTGAGCGAACACTAACAAAAATGCTCTCTAAGACTACTCTTACCCCTGAGCTCAAGAAGTACCTCATCTCTTTTGCGGACTCCTCTCATTACGATATCATTTACTCTGCCTTTGAAAATACTAGAGACTATAGTGTAAAGGTGAATAATCGTGCCTTCCTAAGCAAATATATCGAAGAGAATATTCAACACTTAAGTAAACTGAAGAGCTTAAGCGCGATGAAAGTACATACTGTAATAAGCTTTATCAATAGAGGCTTTAATCTTGAAGTAGCTGAGCTCTTATCACAGCTCATTAGTATTTTTGAGACGGTATCATTAAATAATTCAGATCAAGATGAAAGTAGTTCTGAAGAACTTCTTCGCTTGCTTCAAAACAAGGCTCCTGTAATTGATAATCAAGCTGACCTTCTCAAAGTTATCAACACCTATGCTAAGTATAATAGAGACGGTCCTAACTTCATTTACTTGAAACTCCTTGAAAGAATTCCGCTCAATTTAGCTGTGCCTCATTCTTTTACTCAAGAGCACTTTGAATTAATGAGAGAAGCTGCCCAGGGCGCGGACTATATTCCAAAGCCAAGTCACTTTTCTTTCTTTGTTAAACGAGGTCTTTTTACAGCTGAAATCGTTGATATCTTCAAAGAGCTTCTGCTCACAAAGAAAGTCGTAACGGCCAAGTGGAATTCGCCCATTGATTGGATCTTGCTCAAAAGGGGCCTGTACTACCCCCTTGCTCAACTCTTGAAAGAGGAATTGAAAATTGCAGCTACTTACCGTGCAGACGAAAGGGTTTATGAAAGTTACTACGTAAGATTCCCAGGCCCTACTGAGCCCATGCACTCTGAGGCCATCCTTAAGAATTTCTACGCTAATATTGGTCAAGATAACCCTATCAGATGGCTCGTTTTACAAAGAAAGGATCATTCTAATAAAGTTCAGAATGCTTTGGCCCATAGGATCAGATTCACTAAGGAGCGCGATAGAGTTAAAATGAACTCCATCCAATTACTCTCCACGTTTAAAACCTTCACCCCCTTTACTCACTCTGTAATGGCGCTGAAGCTTGAAGAGGACATTTCAATCTATCCCCTTCAAGCTCTGCTGAGATTGTATAAGGGCAGAGAGTATCCTGAACACTTAAAATCCATTTTCACTAGGCTGCTAAAACATCCTAATCAACAGGTTGTAACTTTAGCCAGTGGACTACTTAAGCAGTAAAGATACGGCCTACAAAAGATACTTAGAAAAATTATAAATTTCTAATAAAAGAAATTTAAAACAAGGAATAATAATGAAATTAATCGTTACTTTAAGCGCACTCTTACTTTTAATGACTAGTGCAATGGCCTGTCCTAGTTTAGAAGAAACAAAGGAAGGTTACACTCAAAGAGGCTGGATTGCTGTGAAAGATTTGGATCTCTTAGTTTCAGGAGCAGCTGAAAAGGCCCACGCGGTCATCTACGCAAAGGAAGGCCACACCGATCAGCTTGCTGTTTATATGGATTGTAAAGAGGGAGGAGTAAACCTCCTTGAAGTAAATGACTTAGGTCTATCGCAATCAAGCCTGACAATGGATGATGGGGTTGGCGTAATGAAGAAGAGGCAAAGAGTTTATGCTAATCGTGAGCGCTTGGTCATTAGAAATTATACTTGGTTTAGTAATAACGTTGGTGACAGACAGCAAAT
>CALHBL010000087.1 GCA_937930825.1 uncultured Bacteriovoracaceae bacterium | reverse complement strand
AGCGTTGGGGAAACACCCGATCCCATCCCGAACTCGGCAGTTAAGTCCAACATCGGCGAAGGTAGTGCTCGGGAGACTGAGTGTGAGAATAGCAAGATGCACCAATTTTATAAAAAGCCACCTTCGGGTGGCTTTTTTTTTTGGCTTTAAGTTGATTTTTTCTGTTAAAATTTAATGATGATATCTATGACAAACAGAGTTCTTAAAACTGAACTATTCCTACTCTTCACTGTTACATTACTCGCACTGCTCTCATTCTACTTAGGTGATAGTATGCCGGATAATTTTCTATCAATAAGCTCAGTGAGTGCTGATAGTAATAGTCTCTCTTACATACTGTCCTCAGTTGTTGTTGCTGTGGGTTATTTTCTGGGCCCTTGGGTTATTATTCCCTTTCTAATATTTTCTTTATTCTATACATTACAATTTTCAAGACGAAATATTCCCTTAGATACAATTAACTTTATTTCCCTTAGTCTTGGTGCTTTATTTCTCTTCTTCTTCTTTGCTCCAAATTTCTTAGGTAGTGGTATTCTCTATTTTTTAAAGAATCAATTTTCTAAGTGGGAAGGGCTTAGCTTAGGAGCTATATTCTCCTTTGCTTTCATCGCTGGCTCTTTTCGTTCTTCATTTAAAGAAGCTATGGTGCATTTCTTTGTTTTCTTGGGGAGATTACCATCATTACTTTGGTACTTTCTAACAAGCTTTAGGCCACTAGAGTCTATTAAGAATTTTAAATTTTCTCTAGGGAAGAAGTTAGAAAGGATGCGAGTTTGGGTCCCTGCAATTTTGAGTGGAGAGAAGAACTCTAGCGAGGCAAGGCATAGTAAAGGAGACTCAGAAGCCCCAAAGTTTACAAGAAAAGCTGAATACTTTGAAAATAATGAAGTTCAAAATATTGATGGAAATAACGTAGATTTTAAAAGACAGCGAGAGGTCCCAGAAAAGGAAATGGTTCAAGAAAGCTTCATCGCTGAATCACAGGAGAGGACTCACCTTTCCAGCCACCTAGAGAATAATCAAGATGAGAAGACTCTAGCTAAGCGGAACTACCAAATTAAAAGCGAGGTTGCAAAAGAGCAGCAATACTACGATATAGTTACAACTTTGACCGATCAAAGACAGAAGCGAGATCAAAGTCACCCGGACACTGAATATTTTCAAAAAATAGTGAACTCGATTCAAGATACCTTGGCCGAATTTAAAATAGATGCACGGATTGTTAATATTTTAAAAGGCCCAGTCGTGGATACCTATGAAGTTGAGCTAGGCCCGGGTGTAAAAGTCGCCAAAGTTACCAATGCAGAAAGTGAGATTTCAATGGCGCTTTTGGGTGCTCCAATTAGGATCGTCTACCCCATGATTGGTAGGCCGACTGTTGGAATTGAAGTTCCTAGAAACCCCAGAGAAATTATCTACCTAGATGAGGTTTTAAGTACTCCAGAATTTAAAGTCTCAACAAATAAGTTACCGATTGCGATGGGAAAGGATGCATTCGGTGAGCCTCTGATAGTGGATCTTGCCTCAATGCCACATATGCTTGTTGCCGGTGCAACTGGTGCTGGTAAGTCAGTATTTATCAATACACTCCTTGTTTCTCTACTTGTTAAAAAGTCACCAAGTCAAATGAAGCTCATCTTAATTGATCCTAAGCAGCTGGAATTGGCCTTATATGCTAATCTTCCGCATTTGGTTATGCCCGTCGTTACCGATGCAAAAACCGCCTCGATTTCACTACTGTGGGCCTGTCAAGAAATGGAGAGACGCTATTCAATTTTAAAAGAACTTGGTGTTAGAAATATAGAAGGCTTTAATGAAAAGTTGAAGAAAGCAACTCCCGAGATGCTAGCAAAAATTCACTCTTTCTATGAGAACGAACCAGAAGAACATTATGAGCTGCCCTATCTGACAATAATCGTGGATGAGTTTGCAGACCTTATCCTCACTAAGGCCGGCAAAGATATTGAGAATAATATTTGTAGGCTGGCCGCTAAAGCTAGGGCCGCTGGCATCCATTTAGTACTGGCAACTCAACGACCTTCAGTTGATGTGATAACTGGACTTATTAAATCGAACTTTCCCACAAGAGTCTCCTTTCGTGTCACGTCGAGTCAAGACTCTCGTACGATTCTGAACTCGATGGGTGCTGAAAAGCTCCTTGGTAAAGGGGATATGCTCTATAGGCATGGAACAAATAATTTACGAGTGCATTCCTCATATGTAGATGAAGACGAAATTGAAGCCCTAACTGATAAGCTTGCGGGAATGTCCAACAACTACCATTCAGGTGCCATGAGCTTTCTGGAAAATGGTGGTGATGAAGAAAGAGATGAATATTCCTTTGGTTCTCATATTACGGGAGGAGCGAGCTCTAGTGAGCCGTCAAGTGATGAAGATTACTTTCGGCTAGCAGTTAAAACTGTTATCGAACATCGAACGGCTAGCGCTTCTATGTTGCAACGCAAGCTTCGTGTTGGCTACAATAGAGCGGCCAATCTTATTGAAGAGATGGAGGCGAAGGGCATAGTCGGTCCGGCCGAAGGCTCAAAGCGTCGTAAAGTTCTTTGGACAACCGAAGACTTATAGTCAGAGCTCATTCTACTCTTGCCGCACTTTATCCCCTGTGTTACACACTAAACACTAAAAAAACTCCCTTTTTATAGGGGCTTAACGATCATTCACCTTGTTGGTGGTCTACTGCAATTTCGCAGTAGCACAGGTGATGAGATCAACCACCAACTCGTTCAAAGGAGAACAAATGAGTAGCAAGCAGTTAGAGTTAAAGAACTTATTAGAAGCAGGTGCACACTTTGGTCACCAGACTCATAAGTGGAACCCAAAAATGAAGAAGTACGTTTTTGGTGAAAGAAACGGAATCTATATTATTGATCTTGGTAAAACTATTCCTCTTGCAAAGAGTGCTGCAGATTTTATTAAGAAAACTTGTTCTGAAGGAAAGCCAGTTCTCTTCGTAGGAACAAAGAGACAAGCTTCTGATGCTGTTAAAAAAGCTGCTGAAGAGTGTGGAGCTTTCTATGTAACTCACAGATGGCTTGGTGGGATGCTTACTAATTATAAAACGATTACTCTTTCAGTTGATAAGCTTAGAAAAGTTGAAAAAATGAAAGAAACTGGTGACTTCAGCCTTCTTACTAAGAAAGAAAGAATAAAAATTGATAAAGAAGTTATTAAGCTAGAAAGAAACCTCGGTGGTATTAAGGACATGAGAAAGCTTCCAGGAGCTGTCGTTGTTGTTGATCCTAATAATGAAAGAATTGCTGTTCAAGAAGCTAACAAATTAGGAATTCCAGTTGTTGCTCTTACTGATACTAACTGTGATCCTGATGGGGTTGATTTTGTTGTACCAGGGAATGATGACGCTATTAAGTCAGTAACTCTATTTGTCGAATACTTTGGTAATTCTGTAGTTGAAGGAACTAGTGGTAGCAAAGCTAAAGTAAAATCTGCTAGTTTAGATCCAGGAAGAGATGCTTCTCTTGAAAAAGAAATCATTGAGAAGTTCGCTAAAGATATTGACCTTCAAGGTGAAGAAGAAACAACTGAAACAACTACTGAAGAATGATTAATAAAAAAAGGGAATGAAGAATGTCTTTTTCTGCAAGTGATGTAAAAAAATTAAGAGAGTCTACAGGCGCTGGAATGATGGCCTGTAAGAAAGCATTAACTGAAACTTCTGGTGATATGGAAGCGGCCATAGACTTTTTAAGAACTAAAGGTTTAGCAGCGGCACAAAAAAAGCAAAGTAGAGTTGCTGCTGAAGGCGCTGTTGCAACAATGGTTGAAGGTAACACTGGCGTTCTTGTTGAAGTAAACTGTGAAACAGATTTTGTTTCAAAAGGTGATAACTTCAAAGGCTTCGCTAATGAAATCGCTAACTATATTCTGAAGGAAAGACCTTCTGATATCGCGGCACTTAAAGCTTCTAAGGAAACTGAAGTTAATGAGCTTACTCTTAAAATTGGTGAAAAGATTGATATTAGAAGATTTGTTCTCACAACTTCTAATGGTGTTATTGGTAGCTACAATCATGGTGGAAGAATTGGTGTTCTTGTAAACCTTGAAGGTGGAGATGCTTCTAACGATAAAGTGCAAGAGCTTTTAAAAGATGTAGCAATGCATGTTGCTGCAGCTTCTCCAAAGTTTCTTGCTGGAAGTGATATTGATGAAGACTTTAAGAAGAAAGAGTCTGAAATCTATGTTGCTCAACTAAAAGAAGAAGGTAAACCTGAAAAAATGATTGAGAAAATTGTTGAAGGTAAGTTGAAAAAACTGGCTTCAGAGGTTTGCTTGCTTGAGCAGAAGTTTGTTAAGGATCCTGATACTACAATTGGAAAGCTTATAGAAAGTGTTTCTAAAGAAGTAGGAAGTGATTTGAAACTGGTTGGATTTGATAAATTAATTCTTGGTGAAGGAATTGAGAAAAAAGAAGACAACCTGGCCGAAGAAGTCGCAAAGTTGACTAGCGGTAACTAAAGTAAATTTTTTTTAAAAGAGGGGACTTTTTTTAAAGTCCCTTTTTTTTCATTTAAGTTGGAGATGACCATGAAGTATAAGAGGATTTTATTAAAACTCTCTGGTGAAGCATTGGCCGGCAATAAAGGTAATGGCATATGCCCTGAAACTTTAGATGCCCTCTCTAATGAAATAAAAACACTAATTGAAATGGGAGTTGAAGTTGCCATAGTCATTGGTGGCGGAAATATCCACCGAGGAGTTGCGGGAGCAACTATCGGAATGGATCGCACTAGTTCTGATCACATGGGCATGCTTGCAACAATCATAAACTCTATTGCTCTTCAAGATGCGCTAGAGAGGAAATTGGTTTATACAAGAGTACTAAGTGCTATTGAGATGAAGAAAATAGCCGAACCCTATATTAGAAGACGCGCAGTTCGACACCTTGAAAAAAAGAGAGTTGTAATCTTTGCCGGTGGGACGGGTAATCCATACTTCACAACTGATACGGCCGCGGCGCTAAGGGCTTCAGAGATTGATGCCGATGTTATTCTCAAGGCAACGAAAGTTGATGGCATTTATGATAAAGACCCCATGAAACATGATGATGCAGTTCTTTTCGAAGAACTTGAGTATATAGATGTTCTTAATAAAGGTTTAAAAGTGATGGACTCCACTGCCATAACTTTCTGTATGGATAACGATATTGATATTATTGTCTTCAATGTTTTCGGTAAGGGAAATATACAGAAAGTTGTTATAGGAGAGAAGTTAGGTACAACTGTTAGTGCAAAGTCTAAGCTTTAAAGGAAATTAATGATGATCGATGAAATACTTTTAGAATTAGAAGAAGGAATGGAGAAGTCTCTTGCTTCTTTAAAGAATCAATTATTAAAGGTCAGAACTGGTAGAGCAAGTGCTAATGTCTTGGACGGAGTTAATGTCGACTACTATGGTGCTGCTACTCCTGTTGCTCAGGTGGGAAATGTCTCAACTCCAGAAGCACGCTTACTACAAATACAGCCATTCGATAAAACAATGATTGCTGATATTGAAAAAGCTATTTTCGGCGCAAACTTAGGTTTGACTCCTTCTAATGATGGAAACTTGATACGGATACCCTTTCCAGCATTAACCGAAGAAAGAAGAAAAGAGCAAGTGAGAGATGTTAAGAAACTAGGTGAAGATGCTAAGATTTCTATTCGAAATATTAGACGTGATAAGAATGATATTGTGAAAAAAGCTGAGAAAGCAAAAGAGCTTTCAGAAGATGACTCAAAGAAGCATCAAGAACAAATTCAAAAAGCTACAGATAAGTTCGTAGTACAAGTTGATGAAATTATGACCAAGAAAGAATCAGAAATTCTTTCGGTATAATGGAAAGTTAGTGGAACCTACTTCTAAGATTAAACATGTTGCAATTATCATGGATGGTAATGGTCGTTGGGCGCAAGGGCGTTGTCGTCCCCGCGTGTGGGGCCATGTAAGAGGTTCCTCTGTTGTGAGTGAAATTGTTGAAGAGGCCGATGACTTAGGATTAGAAGCATTAACACTCTATGCTTTTTCAACTGAAAATTGGAGCCGCCCTCAACTCGAGGTAACAACTCTCTTTGGTCTCTTGAAAAAATTTCTTTTAAAAGAGCGTCAGCGAATTTTAAAGAATAAGATCTGCTTTAAGGTAATTGGTGATATTTCTTCACTGCCTTTAGCGACAAAGAATCTAATAGAAAAGTTAGAGCTGGAAACGAAAGACTTTAAGGGATTGAAGCTCTCATTTGCCTTTGGCTATGGTGGGCGAAGTGAAATCGTAGATGCCGTTAATCAAATAATTTCAAAAGGTGATGTGGAGCATATCACAGAAGATGATCTGCGGATGAACCTCTATAGGACTGATGTCAATGACGTAGATCTTCTCATCAGAACTGGTGGAGATCAAAGAGTTTCAAATTTTCTCTTGTGGCAGATTGCCTACGCTGAATTATTCTTTACAAGAACTAAGTGGCCAGAGTTTACCAAAGAAGAGTTCAGAGGAATAATATATCAAGTAGCAGGGCGCGAGCGGCGTTTTGGTAATATAGATTCAGTAGAATCATTTGAAGTAAGTAAGGTTCTTGCCCAAGAGAATCTTATGAAAATTAATCAACCATTACAGGCTCACTAATGTCATCTAATACAACTAAAAGAATTATGTCAGCTTTCGTTCTCGTTCTCGCTGTCTTTACTTGTGTCTATCTGGGTAAGCAGGCCACTATGGGTCTTATTCTGGTTTTTGGTGTGGCCACTGTCGATGAGATTTTTTGTAACTTCTTTAGGCTTAAAAGAGCTCATTTAAATTATGTGATTGCCCAAGCGCTATTCATCATTCCCTTTTGTTATTTTAATTTTCTCGATTTCTCAGCTGGAATGCACTATGCAATTGTTAACCTAGGGCTAGTTCTTAATATGGCCTTACTCTTCTATTTATTCTGTCTGCCTATTGAAGCCAAAATTATAGAGGATATTTCAAAGAGAGCACCTTTTTTGTCGGGTATTTTCATTATGCTGCCAATGGTTTCAATGACTAATACCCTTCATTACAGCGAATGGAGGCTCCTCGTTGGAATTCTCTTTATTGTGAACTTTGGTATGGATACTGGGGCATGGTTCTTTGGCAAGAACTTTGGAAAGCATAAGCTATGGGAGAAAGTAAGCCCCAATAAGACGATAGAGGGATTGATTGGCGGCATGCTAACTTCTGGTATTTTAGGGGCTTCAGTTTGGAGCTTTTATTTTGGGCGCACAGAAGTATTACTCTTCGCGTTGTTCTGCTTATTAGGTATTCTCTCCCAGATTGGTGACCTTATTCAGTCAAAGATTAAGAGACAATTTAAAATAAAAGACAGTTCTGCTTTGATTCCCGGTCATGGGGGTGTTTATGATAGAATAGATAGTCTCCTGTACTCGGCACCCTTTTTTGCTGTAGTACTTAAATATTATTACCTGTGATAATTAAACTATGTTAGAAAAAATCGGAATTTTCATTTTATTTTTAGGCCCTCTTGTCTTCTTTCACGAGTTGGGTCACTTCTTCTTTGCTAGACTCTTTGGTGTTCGAGTAGAGGTTTTTAGTATTGGCTTTGGTCCTAAGCTTTTCAAATTCAAGAGAGGTGATACCCAGTATGCTGTTTCTTTAATTCCTCTTGGGGGTTACGTCAAAATGTTTGGAGACGATCCTCTCAATAAGGACGCTATCCCTGAAGAAGAAAGGAAGAATTCTTTTACTTTCAAAACAAAGTGGCAAAGATTTTGGATCGTCATGGGTGGGCCACTGGCCAACTTTATTATGGCCTATGTTATCTTCTTCTCCCTCCTTATGAATGGAGAGAGACTTCCAGAATTAAAAATTGGAGTGATTCCAGATAAGAGTAATTTCTATGAATATGGTCTACGAAGTGGCGATATTATTAAAAAGGTTAACGGGGCTGAAGTTTATAATCCAACGGATATTCTGCTAGAAGGTGATGACCTTATCAGAACAATGACTGTCGGAAGGCAGAATAAAGAAACTATTGTAACCCTCAACTTAACTGGAGAGTCTTTCTTTGAGGAATTCAGTAAGTATCCTCCGACTCTACGTTTTCCTCTTGTTTACAATAAGAAAGGTGAGAGTTTTCTGATTGGGCTTGATAAGAGTAAGCTTGATTGGTCATTGTCCTACGATCAATTGGAACAAACGTGGAGTCCAAGT
>CALHBL010000086.1 GCA_937930825.1 uncultured Bacteriovoracaceae bacterium | reverse complement strand
TCAATTAATTTGCGCCCATGTTAAGAACCAGAAACAAATTGACGCTGCTTATGACTGCATTGCCAACGATCACGGGTTAGGAATGCTAGCAACGGCAAAGTACTTATGCTCAGATATTCAGACTTTAGCCAATATTCCTATTGTGCAGAGTTGCTACTATAGTAGTGAAGTATCATTTCCAGAATCAGCAGCTCTTTGTTCAGGTGTTAAAAGTAAGAGCGAAATAGAAGTCCGTCTAAGCTGCTACAATTTTCAAGGAAAAATGACTGTTACTAGTTCTGGCCTTTCAAGAGTCATTCATGTAGATGGCTTAGATCCAGATATTTCAGCATTGCTTTGCTCAGGCGTTAAGAATCAGCAGCAAATTACCGCCGTTTACACCTGCTATCTTAATCGCCGCGGAAAAAACTATAGAGCTGATGCTAGCTTCTGTTCTCAGTTATAACCCCTCAAGTGCCCTTGTATCCTTAAGCATGAGGTATACTTTTCATAAATATTATTCTATGACTTTATCTCTAGGACTTGCTTGCGAGTGCTAGTTGATGATTGAGTAAGTCTTTCATTTATTTACTCTTTTCGAGACTAGACCCTCTAGCATTTGAGCTGATTCCCCATAAGAGGCTAACCATGAAGTATCTAATCCACTTATTCACTATAACTTTTTGCCTTCAAATTCAAGCGCTAGAACTCAGCTTTGAAGCGCCCTATGATTGTAGAGAAAATTTTAAGCATACCAGTTACTGCATCGTAACAAGGCCAAAAGAGTGGAAGGAGTCAGAGAAAAAACTTATAAGAAAATTATTAGAGAAATCCCCCAAAGACCTCATTAAACAATTGAAAAATGATCGAGGTGATACTCTTCATCTCTATAGAATGGGCTTTGGTCAATCTCCTGTTGGAAGAATTCTCTATAAGCAAAATACTGAAACGATTGCATGGGTCCATCATGAACGAAGGTGGGCCATTTCTCTTACTGACAACTTCTTCGCTATTGATAAACTTATTGAAGGGTCGGACCATATCACTTTTAAGCACTATACACTCGTTCATGAATTGGGCCACCTCCTTGACCGCTCGAAAAACTCAAGTGAGAAGAAAGACTTTCTCTCTTTATATATCTGGAGAAGAGCAGAGCAAGTTGACCCCCTTTCTTTTATCTCCCGTACCAGATGGCAAATGGATGCGATTGATAGCGATGAATTAAAAGGAATTAGAGAAAGTATCGCCAACTATGTTGAGCAGGACCAATTAAAAGAAGCTGCTCGTTACGCTTACCATCAAGCGCAGAAGCTTCAACTCCCCAGTATCTACGCAACTCAAAATCCATCTGAATGTTTTGCCGAATTGGTGGCAAGCTATTACCTTGCTCCAGAAGTCTTTTCAAACTTACCTCAAATCGTGAGACAGTGGCTCTTAGCAGAACTTGATTAATCTCCCACGTCAATAAAGTCATTGTAAAAAACAATACCTATTGTATCCTCATGCTTTGAAGGCCAGAATAAGATCAGGTTAAGATAAATATTTTTTTAGAGATACAATGGAAGAAATCAAACGTTTATATAATCAATGGCAGCACTTGGCCTCACCTCTCTTCTTTGTCACGGGCTTTCTCTTTGATGTCATGACCTTAGGAAGAGTAGATGAAGCACTCAATTTTATCGTTCTGCTCTTCTATCTCTTCATGTCCTTCTTATTCTTCTGTATAGACTTTGGGGCCGTTAAGATTCCTTCAGGCCGTTGGAAGCGGAAGGTTATTGAGTACCAAGATGAGATTTTTCACTTCTGCCAAGGAGCACTTCTTAGCGCTTTTACTCTCTTCTACTTTAAGAGTGCCTCCGGTGCCTACTCATTCATATTTATGAGTCTTCTCATTTTACTGCTCTTAGTAAATGAATTAGAAATTATTAAAAAAAGAGGCGTTCTCATAAAGTCTATTTTCTTTAATTTAACCCTCATGTCCTTTCTCTTGGTCTACATTCCTCTTCCCTTTGGGCAGGTTGGCCTTACGGTTTTTATAACGGCTTTGACCTTATACCTTCTCATGGCCTTTGCCATCTCAAAATTTTTTATGAGCACTAAGATTGATCGTGAAGAAATTAAAAAGATTTGGATTATTCCAGCTGTAAGTTTCTTCTTCCTCTTTCTCTTTTTACGCCTTTTTAAACTTATTCCCCCTGTTCCTCTGAGTATAGAAACCGCAGGCATATATCATAGCGTTGAAAAGAAGTATCCTGCTTATCATTTATCACATCAACGTAAGTGGTGGCGCTTTTGGCATCATTCAGATGAACACTTCTCATATCGATCTGGAGACAAAGTCTACTTTTTCACCCGCATATTTGCGCCAAGAGGTTTTAAAGACCAAGTCTTTGTTAAGTGGATGAAGTATACAGGCTCAAGCTGGCATCAAAGTGATCGGATTCCTTTAAATATAATTGGTGGTCGAGGAAAGGGCTTTAGAGGTTACACCTATAAATCCTATATCACCCCAGGCGAGTGGAAAGTAACAGTGGAAACTAAGGGTGGAATAGAGATAGGCCGTTTAGGCTTTGACGTCGTCCCCGAAAAGGGCGAGGACCTCACTAAAGAACGTGTCTTTACTGAGGTCATTGATGATTGATGAAGTGCTAAATTTCTTTTCGCTTAATCCCTAGGTAAGTAATGAAACCTAGGATAACCCCCGATAAGATCAAGTGAGTAGCTTCTCTTAATCCGCCCTCACTAAAAGCATTACCCATAATAAGCTCATTAGCGCATTCACCCCAATACGAAATATGAGGGACAAGCCAATAAATCAGAAAACCTAAGCCCCTCATAAAAGTCATCTTATCCATGGCCTCACTTAAGCTCACACCTTGGTAAACCGTATTGGAGATATAGACAAAAAAGACCATTAACATCACTAAGATAAAGGATTGGATCTTACCAAAATTGAGCGAAACTCTAAGGCCCAAAATAATCACAACTAAATTAGGAATAGCATTAATCAAAAGGCCGCTCACAAGACCAGCTGAAAAAGCAAAACTACCAACGGCCATGTAAACGCCACCAATCGCCATGGCCAAACTAATGATATAATAGAGCATTACGATGGCCCAAGTCCCAAGGACTCTTCCTGTAAGGTACTCTCCTCGAGAAATGGGGAAGGCCAAGAGTTGAGGAAGAACCCCCTCTTCACTATCTGAGCGTACAACTCCTACTCCGAAGAAAGCTGAGACAAGGAAGGACCAAAAGTTAATGATGAGAAAGAAGACGCCTACTGTTTTCTGGGCCAATGAATCTAGGTTCATACTGCCCAGCACTTCTTTATTAACCACAGAGAGAAAACCTCCTGCCATCAAAAGGATAATTACATTAACGATGAGGAGGAAGAGCAGTGTTTTACTTCTCCATTCCTTAGTAATCGTATTAGTAAAAATAACAGAAATATTACTGAAACTCATTACTGACCTACCTTTTCATAGAAGAAATCGAGCAAGTTCTTCTCACCTAACAGAGACTTCATCTCACCTTGAACTACCAGTTCGCCCTTATCTAAAATCGCGATATTCTTACACACTTTTTCAACTGAATCGAGCCCATGTGAATTAATAAAAATAGTCTTACCCTCTGCTGCGAGACTACTAAGCAGGTCCTGCAACTCCTTAATGGCAATAGGGTCAAGCCCGCTATAAGGTTCATCTAAAATAAAAAGCTTTGGGTCTCCAATAAGAGTGGCAGCTAAACCTGTTCTTTGCAGCTGTCCTTTAGAGCACTCCTTCACCTTCTTATTCATAAGGTCACTTATGCCTAAGCGCTCTAAAGCTGCACCGACTTGAGGCTTAATATCGCTGCTATCCACTCCCTTAAGCTTGGCATAGAATTCACAAACCGCCCCTAAAGTATAGTACGGGTAAAAGGAAAACTTCTCTGGTAGATAGCTTACACTCATACGGGAAGACTTATCTCCAACGCTCTTTCCTAGCAGCTTTAACTCTCCTTCATTAAAGTGAATCAGCCCAAGAAGACTCTTAACAAATGTTGTCTTACCGGCACCGTTCTTTCCCAGAAGGGCAAAGCACTCCCCTTCTTTAATGGTTAGGCTAAAGTTCTTAAGAGCAGTGTTCTTGCCATAGAGTTTTGTTACATCATTAGCTTCTATTATATTTGTCATTTAGATTCCTTGGCCGAGTGTTTTTCCTGCAGAATAGGACGAGGCTTTCGATTGGCATCGATGGCCACATAAGTAAAGAGGCCCTCAGTTATAAGCTCTCTTTCAGAGCTAAATTGCCGAGTTGTCCACGCCTCAATTTGAACAGCCATGGAAGTTCTCCCAATTCTAACAGTACTGCAATAGCAGCACAGAACATCCCCGACAAAGAGTGGTTTTAAAAAATTCATCGAATCAACCGAGATGGTAACGGTTCTGCCCTTAGCAACCGCCTGGGTATAAATCCCACCTGCGATATCCATTTGCGAGAGGAGGTACCCCCCAAAGATATCACCCATTGGATTAGCATCTGCAGGCATGGCCATGGCCCTTGTACTCAATTCCCCCTTAGGTTCAATTCTTTCTTCTTCCATTATTTCCTCTTTATATACTTTGATTAATTTGCACCATAATCTTAACCATAGAGCTAAACTATTGAAAGAAAAGAAGTTTCCTGATGAGGTTTGTCAATTAATTCCCCCTATTGTTCATCAAGATATTCGGCTATAATCAACTCATGAAAAGAATCTACCCTTTGACACTCCTCTTTCTCTATTCTCTAACCGCCACACTTTCAAGTTGCAGTACTGTGCCTAAAGTGAGCCAAGCTCCAACGAAGAAATCAACAAGGGCCCCAGCAAGTGTGAAAGCTCCGACGGCCTGGGGTAAACCTATTAGCTCTAAAGCTGCAGACTTCCTAGATGAAATTGAAAATGCTAAAGCACGCTCCTACTAAGAAATGGATTTTTTTAAACCTCTAGCTTGGGCCCGCTCAAAACTAGGGGCGACGGCCAAGGCCATCTTACGAGATCCACAAAAGTTAGAAAGCTTTGCAACTTCAACCTATGAAAAACTCAACACTGAGTATTTCAAGAAAACCTTTAAATCTTTTTGGGAGGACTTGATAGTATTGTGCAAAATGCTCAAGGATACAGCAACCCGCAAGTATAAGCCTCAATCTAAGAAGAATATGTTCTTAATTGTCCTGGGCTTTGTCTACTTTATCAATCCCCTAGATATGGTCCCCGATCTTTTGATAGGTGGCTTCTTAGATGACGCCGCTGTTCTGGCCTGGATTGTCGCCAAAGTTGATGGAGAAATTCAAAACTATAAGCTGCAAAGTCAACATGCCTAGTGACTCAATACCAAAATCAGTTAATTAGAAATTGACTAGGACCTTCGAGTTCTTGGCCGTTTTGAAAGTATAAGTATTGACCTTTTCTATTGTTAATATCTAGATCGATATAAACACCAAGAGCATAGCAAATACTGCCGTTTAAGCCTCCAGTCATAGCCGATAGTTCTTCCTTATCGCTGCTAACATCACTTAAGGTATCATTTTTATTTTTTATCTTAATTAAGATTAAATTACCTAGGTTTTCTTCTGTCGAAGTACCATGTAGGGAAAGTTCACAAGTGTTACTAAAAGGAGAATTCATTGAGAACACTCTACCTCTAGGAAGGAGCATATTAGTTTCTTCATTTCTATAGTTAGTAGAATTAACACATATTGAATGGCCATCAAGCTTAGTATTTCTACTCAGATGTATTTCTAGATAACTTGCTAAGCAAACGAAGAGTGACCTTTCAGAACTATAGTTCAAAATTAATTCAGTATCATTTCTTATGAGATCGCTTAATGATAGTTCAAATAATTTCTGAGTTTGCTCTAAAGAGATCATAATTCCCCTACTTAATGAAAAGCCAAGTTTCAAAATATAGCCTACATAAATTATATAGATTCCTACACTTTAATTTATAATTCTACATATTAATCAAAATCACTGCCATTATTGTATATTTTCCTACATACATATTTATATTTTATCATGTTTTTAAAAATAGAAAAGTCTTATTCTAAGCAGAATATTAAAAAACTAAAACCGAATACCAGACCAAATCGATATACGAACTTCACTTACCCATGTAACTAATTACATAAATACAATATGTTATAATCTCATATGAAAAAAAATAGTCTTTATTTTAAATTTTGCCTCATTATCATGACTTCAATCTCTAATAACTGGAGTGCGAAGAGCGACTGCCTTTGGACCAAAGAAAAACTCAGGATTAAACAGGCACAGGAGCTTGCTAAATATCAAGAATCCTTTAAGTACGATGAGCGCTGTTCGGCCGAGAATTTAAAAATAGAGGAAAAGAAAAAATGTTGGTGCAAAATAAATATTGAGATTCTCAAAGAATTGAAATCTAAAGTCAGGATATTCAAAGAATCTTACCCGGAGTTTAATGATAAGATGATTTGCTTTAAAACAGATGAACACTCTTCTACCAATATTAGTATCAAGAGATTTGAGCCTTACTTTAAACGGTGTCAATTAATTTAAAAAAGTCGATGCCTTGGTTTTTAAAACTTTTGCACAGGCCAGTGAGGCAGTAAAGTAACAAAGAATGCAAACAACACTCACGCTTACAATAGGCCACCAATAGGAAACTCTCCACAGACCATCAAAGAATAAGTGCGTCACTATGAAGCTAACGACTACGCCAAAGCTAGCTCCCAGTAAAGCGGCAAAGAAACCAACTCCTACGAACTCTCCCACCACCATTGTTCTGAGTTGACTCTCCCCCATACCAATAACTTTTAAGAGCGCCATATCTTTCTTTCTTACACTCATTTGATGAGAGGCCAGTGAAAAGAGAACAAAGAAGCCAACAATTAAACACAGGAAACTCATCGCTTTGAGGGCCCAGCCCATTTGCTTCATGACAGCTAGTATTTTTTGCACAACTCTAGAAATATCAACTGCCGAAATATTGGGAAATTTCTCATAGAGCTTATTTTGAATCGATAAAATATCTTTCTTGCTCTTTTGCCCAATTGAGGCAAGCCAAGTCTTTGGAGCATCATCTAAGACGCCACTTTGAAACTGAATAAAGAAGTTAGGCAAGAAACTCGTCCATCTTACTTTTCTGACATTGAAGACTTTACCAGTTAAAGGAACACCCATGACATCAAACTCCAGCTTATCCCCCATTTCAATACCAAGACGTTTAGCATAGCGAGTTTCTATAGATATTAGAGGAAGTTCATCCCGACTCTCTTTAAAGGCCCCAGGAAATGGCTTACCTTCTAAGAGAGTTTCACTCTCTGATATTTCATCACGATAACTAAGATTTGTGCCGCGATTTCTAAAACGTTTTTCTCTTTGTCCTTCTCTAGTAATAGCTTCTTTAGTATCAACAAGAACTTCTTCATCGTTAATCTTAGAGATTCTTGCGCGAATCATAGGGCTCAAGCCTATGAGGGAGTCATCTTTCAAGAAAGAACGCAGTCCCTCTACTTGCTCATCTTGAATATCAAAGAGAAAGAGACTGGGAAGTTTGGAACTCTCACCAAGAGTCACCTCTGCTTGAATCGACTGCTGTAGCATGGGGACAAGGTTTAAAAGCATTGAGCCTAGAAGAAGACTTAAGAATATGGATACCGTGCTTATTCTATAACGATTAAGGTAGCGAGCTGAAAGCTTAAGTGACAATCTTGCCTTGGATGAGAATTTCTGAGTAAGAGCAAGTAGGCCAAAACAAAGCGGAATGGATAAGACGATTACCCCTAAGAAGAGCCCTAGAAAAGTCGATCCTACCTTTAAAGATTGACAAGCATAAATGGCCATCACCGAAAAGAAGATGAGATAGGGAATGAAGTGAATCTTGCCGGTTTTCAAAGGTGTATTCTTTATCTCCGCCACTTCTTGAAATAAAGAAGCAGGCTCCAGCCTCAGTGCCCCGAGGATCAAGGGGTAGGCCAAGAGAAAGACCCCTAAGTTACCAACCAATAACCCAATAAAGAAAGCTTTTGGGCTTAAGATCATAGGAAGATCAAAGGGCAGTATATAGGAGAGGAACTGATTTAGAATGGGAATGATAAGTGAGCTTGCGGCCAGACCTAGAATACTGCCCAAGAAACCCAGAATAAGGATATGCCGAATATAGAGGCCAAAAATTTCCCGACGGCCAAGACCAACAGAAGAAAGTATCGCAAAGTTAACTCTCTTAGTGGAGAGGTGAGATCTATAAAGATAGAAGAGCGCAACACTAGCAAGAAAGAGCGCAACTAAACTTACAAGACCCAGAAAATCAGATAAGTAAGCAAGGACTCGGCCCACTTGCATAGAGCTTTGCTCAGGGGTACTAATGGAAATAGCATTATCATCAATGGCCTCAGTTAAGTCTTTAATAAGAGTCTTTGAAATATTCTTAACAGTCTTTACGTGAGTGTAGTAGCGTACAGTACTCCCCTTTTGCACCAGACCTGCATCATCGAGATCATCATGGCGAATAAATATTTTTGGCGCTAAAGGGCCCATTTGAAAAGTTTGTTGCGAATCATTGGTGATAACCCCGGCAACAGAGAAGAGCTTACTTCCAATCTTAAGTGACCCTTCACCCAGCTGAGAGCTAACCTCAGGATAGACCCAAACACTTCCTCTAGGAGGAAGTTCAAAGAAGGGTCTAGGAAAGAGTTTGCTTCCATCAATTTCAAGTTCACCGTAATAGGGATAGCTTGTCTCCGGAGTTTCACCAAGCTTTAGAGTTTTAAGATAGACTAGCCGGGAAGATTCACTTCCCTTGGCCATAGAGAACATACTCATCAGATCGACAGTAGCGCTCTCATTGCCGCTCACACTCTCTATAAATTCTTTCTTCTTAGTGCTCTCAACGGGAAAGCGGCTCGAAAGAGAAATATCTGAGCCTAGTAATTGTTTTGAACGGGCATTGAGCACACTTTGAAAAGAGACTTTAAAGTTTTCAATTAATACTAAGCCTAAAAGACCCACCATCACATTAACGAGAAAGAGAGTTGTAAAGGTTTTGTTACGCTTAATTTCTTTGAAGGCCAGTGACCAGAGCATGCTAATTATCCTTGGAATTTTATTTTCTTTAAAGGGCTAGAGACAGTGCCCCATTTTGCAAACGATGGATTCGGTCACATGTTTTTGCTAGCCTCTCATCATGGGTCACCAAAATAAGAGAAGTTCCCCTTTGCTCAACCATGGAGAAGATTAATTTCATCACATTCTCACCGGTTTCTTCATCGAGGGAGCCCGATGGCTCGTCCGCTAACAGAAGCTCCGGTTCCATAACCATGGCCCGGGCAATGGCCACTCTCTGCTTCTCTCCCCCACTTAGCTGGCCTGGGAAGTGATCAAGTCTATGAGCTAGGCCCACATCTTCTAGTATCTTTTTGCCCTTTACAATAGGATCGTCTCCACTTGCCAAAATCTCTAAAGGAAGACAAACATTTTCCAGTGCACTCAGATGGGGAATAAGATGAAATTGCTGAAAAATAATTCCGATTTTTTCACCTCTCAGCTTTGTTCTTTCCTGTTCACTTAATTTTGCGAGATCGGTTCCCTGAAAATTCATTGTTCCAGAGTCAGGAATATCAATGCCGGCCAAGAGACTTAAGAGGGTGGATTTGCCAGAACCTGAAGTTCCTAAAACAGCTGCTGTAACACCAGGATCTAAATTTAGATTTAATCCTTTTAAGACTTCAATATTGCGATCGCCTTGAGTGAAGCTCTTCTTTAAGTTTTCAATTTTCAACATAAAGTCCTCCAATTTGAGTTTTCAAGTATTGAAAACTCACCTAATGACTTGTATACCCGGATGGTACTAAGTCTTAAGCTACGCGCCAATAGGCGTGCTGCTTGAGTTCCTTTCCAGTAGCGGTATAGAGTCCTCCAATTTGAGTTTTCAAGTATTGAAAACTCACTTCATTGTTCTTAATATTTTAAGCATGAAGGCAGCAACATTCTTACCCATGACCTCGTGTCCAGACTCATTGGGGTGAATACCATCCTCTTGATTGAGAGCTTTCTTTCCAGCAACGTCAACAAGGAGAAAGGGCATAAGCTTTACATTAAATTTCTTAGAGAGGCTTGGATACATATTCTCAAAGGCCTGGGAATAATCAGGCCCGTAATTAGGAGGAACCATCATTCCAGAGATGATCACTCTAATCTTCTCTTTTTGAGCATAGGTAATGCATTTTTCTAAATGACTTTGAGAGGACTCAACTTTAATGCCTCTGAGCCCATCATTTCCTCCAAGTGCTACAAAAACGAGGGCAGGCTTAGTTTTTGCAAACCAGCGAAGCCGGCTTAGACAAGAAGCTGTTGTTGAGCCACTCACACTTCCATTGAGTATTTCAACTTTGTGGCCTTCACTTTCCAAGACTTCTTTAACCACACTGGGGTAGGCCTTCGCCTTATTAATTCCATAGCCTTCAGTTAAGCTATCTCCAAGAAAGAGAACTTTTATGGGGACGGCTTCAGATGCAGTGCTAAGAGAAGAAACAATGAGAACAAAGAGGCCTATGGCCAAGAGGTAGATACTTTTTTTCATAGCACTACTATAGTCTCTCAGATCTTAATGTCTGTGAATTTTTGGTTAACTTTTAATCTTTTTTTAGGGACTTCTTTACATTAGACAGGCACCTTTTAAGTGCCGTGAAGTTGGTAGAATCTTCACCATACTTGGCACAGACATAGAGTGTTGTAAATTCCTTCAATACTTCTGAGCTACTTGGCACATGACGCTGACACCTCGCAAGATAATCTAATGGGCCCTCACTTGTGTCTCTGTTCAGACCAAACTTTGAAAGAAGCTTTTCGTATTTACTAAAGAGAGTATCTACTTCATTCACAGCGCTTCGCTTAAGGAAGCTCCAGTAGCTTAATAGTAAGAGAAATATTGTAATGATAGAACCTAGGAGTAGAGTTAATTTCCAAGGCCAAAACTTTTTATCAACACCTAAGAAGGAGAAGAGTTCCTTCTGTCTTTCTTTATCAAAGCCTATGAATTCACGATTCATTTCATAGTAGAACATATCAAGGGCAAAGGATATCTTCTTAAAGAATTGACTATTTTGTCGTTGTAAGAAAATATCCAGCGGCTCTGAAAGTTGGTCTCTACCCGGAGCAAAATAGGCATCAGAGCCAAAGCGAATCCTCTCCGGCGCCACCCAGTTAGTAGGATCAACTCTCTTCCAGCCTTTCTTATCATCCCAGGCCTCAACCCAGGCATGTGCATCTTGACCTGTAACTAAGAAGTAGTCCCCCATGGGGTTTAGCTTCCCTCCATGAAAACCTGACACTAAACGGGCGGGAACCCCTTGAGTCCGTAAGAAGACACCTAGTGAACTTGCAAAGTGTCCACAGAGACCGACTTTCTTATCAAAGAAGAATTGATCAAGAGGTTTACTGCCCCTTATCTGACCAGGGCTAAGGGAGTACTTAAAACCTTCAGTTTTAAGATAATGTGAAAAAACAGAAATTTTCTCTCTTAAACTCGAGTCTTTCAGATTTAATGAAGCTGACCAATCAAAGAACCTAGGAAAGGCTGACCTATCAGGAAGCTCTAAGTAGGAAGCCCTCACAGAACCGTTTAGATCTAAGACTTCTTTTTGACCAGTCTTTGCTGAGTATCTAGTTTTCTGATTGCTATAAGGAAAGAATTTAAATGTTCCTCCTCCCCTATTGACTACATAGCCTTTAGATTTTTGTTCATAACTTAGGTTATTATCCAGTAGAAATAAAGGTGCATTCATGAAGATATCATAATCTATAAGGTAGCTAAACTTTACCGGGCCGACCACTTTCTCTTCTTTACTTACACCGGTTTTAGATCTCTTCCATGAGAAGCCATCGGTACGGGAGAGGATCGCCCCACGCCAATAGAGCTCAAATAAACTAGGTGTTTTGCCATTATAGAACTTGGCCCTAAAGTAGGGCGTCTTATCTTCAATTACCGATGAGATCGCCCCTGGGTCTAGCTGATCAGTAAAGCCAGTACGGTTTATTTTCTTAACCGTATTAAAGAAGAAGTTTCCTAAAGTCATTCTTGGAAAGAGCATAAATAAGCAAATAGCTAAGGGTATAGAAAGAAGGAAAATTCTAATAAAAACCTTTCGCCTCTCTTTACTCCACGGATCTCTCACCCCGTCTCTATAAAAGGTGAAGAGTAGAGCAAAGAGGCCAATACTTGTGGCAAGGACGTAGACCACCATATAGAAAGCGTCTACAGTGAGAACATGGGCACTCAAGGAAAGTTCTATAATAAGAACAAAGGTAAAGAAGTCCCTCGCCACTATTAATTCGAAAGTTTTTAAGGCGGCAAGTAGAGTAAGAAAGGCCACGGCCGGCTCAAGTCCCCAAAAAGTCTGGTATTCACTAAAAATGAGGGTCGCTCCTCCAACAAGAAGACCTACCCTTATCAAAGAAGAGAAGCTCTTCTTAAAATAGTATTGTCCTATGGACAGCCCTATCATCACAAAGATATAACCATTAACGATGATCCCCTCTTGATTTAAGAAAGGCAAGTAGCTAGCGAGGAAGAAGATAAGGCAAAGAGGATACATAGACCCTTGATATAATTTCTTCAAGTCATGGTCCTCGTGGGAGCTTTAAAAAGAGCTAACTCATCCAAGCAGCGCGCTTTGAAGTCGGCGCCTCTGCCAAAGTCCGATTGAAACTTTTCTAAAGTAAGTGAATAGGAAGATCCACTATTCTCAGCTAACTCTAAGAGCTTTGCCATCTTAGAGACTCTCTCATCAAGAGTTCCCGCAACCTCATCCAAATCAATAACTAAACGCTCGCCACTGAATTCAACAAACTTCTTATAGAGTTTGCCCTTCCCTCTTGCAAAGGCCTTCCAGTCCATGCCTTTTGGAGGCATCCCCGGAAGGAAATTAATATGACCAAAGAAGTCTTCACTGCCACCAAAAGAAATCTCCTTTTGAGAACCACTCTCATCAGCATAACCGCGAGTTTCCGGTAGAATCAAGTCATCAGTACTTTGAGAGGCCTTACAAATAAAGCTAGAGTTTATATTCTTAAAGCTCCACGCATAGAAAAGTCCAAAGGGAAATGTTGTGAAAACTCTCATCTTTTCAACATTATATGCCCCTCTATCTGAAACCACTGCCTTTAATTCTACAACTCTACTTTCATAGGGTCCAAGGCTGAATACCTCAGATTCACCCGACTGAGAAAATGAAACTTGAATATCAAAACGCGGCTTATGAGACTCATTCTTCACAACAATTTCAAAAGTTGAATTTTCTCCTGCAATGACTTCAGTCCCTTGCAAAGAGCTTAGTTTAATTAGAGCAATATTATAATTTGTAAAATGAGCGCTTACAGCAATTAAAGACGAGAAAATAAATGTGGTGGTGAATGCTAGAGAATGGCCATAGGAGAGGCTGATAACAAAGAGAGTGAAGAGAGTTGCGAGAAAGTAGACTCCATAACGATTAGGAATAATAAAAATTCTATTCGTTCTACTTGAGATGAAACGTTGAAATTTTTTAACAAATGAAGAAATCATTTTAAAACGGGAACTTTTGCTAGAAGACCGAGGATCAATTGGTGGCCATATTTAGCACCTTTTGAACAACTAAGCCGATGACCTAGCACATGCGGAGCAACCCTTTGGACATCTTCAGGCAGAACCATATCTCTTCCTTCCAAGAAGGAATACGCCTTTGCTGCCATTAGTAGGTCTTTTGAGGCCCTTGGAGATAAGTAAGACCCTTCTTGAAGTTCTTGCCGACCAAAAGTAACTATATCCAAGAGATAATTTAAGAGAGCTTCACTGACCACTTGTTTATGAATTTGGACTTGAATGCTCGCTAGCTCTTCTTTGCTGATCAAGCATTCTAATGCATTAATCTCACTTGAGAGATCTCCTTGAAGCAGAATTTTCTTTTCAAAATCCCTCTTAGGAAAATCTAAGTAAAGACTCATGAAGAAGCGATCAAGTTGAGATTCAGGAAGAGGGTAGGTTCCAATTTGAGAGTTTGGATTTTGGGTAGCAATCAAGCAAAACTCTCTTGGAAGTTCATATGTTTGAGCATCCACGGTCACTCTCTTTTCTTCCATCACTTGCAGTAGAGCACTTTGGGTCTTGGGGGTAGCACGGTTTAGCTCATCGGCGAGAATCAACTCACCAAAAATAGGACCAGGAACAAATTCGAATTCCTCTGTACTCCTTTTAAAAATCATTGTGCCTAGAATATCCCCTGGAAGTAAATCATTTGTGAATTGAATACGATTTAACTTGAGACCAAAGAGTTTTGAGAAGAGGTAAACTAAGGTAGTCTTCCCCACTCCGGGAACATCTTCCAAGAGAAGATGCCCTCCACAGAGAATTGAGGTCAGCGCAATTTTTAGCTCTTCTCTCTTTCCTAGCAAGAGAGAGTCTGCTCTATCTAACAAATTATTTAACTTTTCCATTGGCTTCCTTGACGCCACTATTATAGGATGATTTCTCTATGACGAGTTAGGACAAGGTGGAATAATGGCACAGAAAATCTATGACTTTAAGGTTGATGATATTAAAGGTGACCAAACTACTTTGAGCGACTATAAAGGCAAAGTCCTCCTAATCGTCAATGTCGCTAGTAAGTGCGGCTTCACCAATCAATATAGTGGACTTCAAAAACTACAAGATGAATTTAAAGACAGTGGTTTCTCTGTCTTGGGCTTTCCCTGTAATCAATTTGGGGCTCAAGAGCCAGGAACAGATGAAGAAATAAAGAGCTTTTGCGAAATGAACTTCTCTGTAAACTTTCCCCTCTTCTCTAAGATTGCCGTAAACGGTAGTGAAGCTCCTCCTCTCTTTGATTACTTAAAGACTGAAGCACCTGGTCTTATGGGGTCAAAGAAAATAAAGTGGAATTTTACAAAATTCTTAGTCGACCAGCAGGGATCTGTGGTGAAGAGGTTCTCTCCCACCGATACTCCAGAATCGATTAAATCATCTATAGAGTCTCTTCTCAACTAAGAGGCCTTATAATCCCTTTAGATAATTATCAAGTTCTTCCATCG